>NZ_CP126280.1 GCF_003234815.2 Curtobacterium sp. MCBD17_035
CTGCCTGCTTCATGCGAGTCCGCAACCACGACAGCTGCAGTGCTGTCTCGGCGTCGCAGTCCGACACGATTCGCAACAGCTCCTCATCGCGGAGGCCCTGTCCGGCCTGTTTGACCAGGGTCCACGTGATGTCCACGAGGGACGCGATGAGGTACAGGTCCTGCAGATCGCGGAGCAGGCCGAGCGGACCCTCGCGTGTGGAGCTGAGCGCGTCGGCGTGCAGCCGTTCCGGCTCGTCGTCGGGCTGCTCGCCGTAGCGTTCGACGAGCGGTCGAAGCGCCTCGGCGTGTGCGTCGCACTGAGCTGCAAGGGTGTGGCACAGGTGGAACACGTCCGGCTCCGCCCCGTGCCCCTCGGCGACCTGCCGGAACGACGTCGCGAGCGACTGCTCCGAGCGGTGCAGCAGGCCGATGTACACGGGCAGCAACATCAGCGTCCCTCGCCCTCGGAGCCGGCGCGGGGCGGTTGTTCTCCCGTAACGTCTTCACGCACCTCCGCCTCGACCCCGCCGATAGTGCGCGGAACCGCGGCAGGATCCGCGGGACGGGATGCCGTGGTCGTCGGCGCTGGCGCCGGGCCGTCCGCCTCGCCGACCTTCTCGACGCGCACCGCGGCGACCTTGAACAGCGGCTGCTTCGAGACCGGGTCCCACTCTGTCGCGGTCAGCTCGTTCGCTGCAGTCGGGTGACCGTCGGGTCCGGACCGATCCTCTTCCCAGTACCCATAGTGGAAGGGTGCGAACACGGTTCCCGGTCGCACGTCGCCGACGCGCGCCGGCACGACAATCTCGCCTCGGCGGGACGCCACACGGACGATGTCCCCCTCGCTGATGCCGAGGCTCGCCGCGTCGCCCCGGCTGATCTCCACCCATGCGGAGGGCGCAGCACCCTGCAGCTGGCGGGCACGCCGCGTTTTCGTCCGCGTGTGGAACTGGTACACGGTACGGCCAGTCGTGTACCGGAAGGGGTACTCCTCGTCCGGTTCCTCGTGCGGCGGCGTGTAGGCCGCGGGCTTCAGTACCGCGCGGCCGTCGAGGCGCATCGCGGAGAACTTCGTCGGTCCGACGGTCGCCCCCGTCAGCAGATCGTGCCCGTAGCTCTCCGCCCGCTCGACCGTCGTCGGGAACACCGCGTCTCCGTACAGGCGAACCGTTCCGTCGGGGTGCTCGTCGTTGCAGGGCCATGGGATGCCACTACCCCCGCGGAGGCGTTCGTAGCTGATGCCGGTGTAGTCGCAGAGCTTGCCGCGGCTGCATTCCTGCCAGGCGCGGAACCCGTCCTCCGGCCCCTGCCAGTCGAGCAGCGGGCCGCCGTCGTTCCGCCGGAAGTCCATCCGCCGGGAGTAGTCCAGGAAAATGTCGAGATCGCTGCGCGCGTCGCCCGGCGGCTCGACCGCCTTGTCCGACAGATGGACCGTGCGGTTCACGTTCGTGAACGCACCCTGCTTCTCGCCCCAACCGGCAGCGGGGAGCACCACGTCGGCGTACCGGGCGGTCTCGGTCATGTAGAGGTCCTGCACAACGAGGAACAGCTCAGGTTTAGCGAGGATGCCGCGGATGCGCTCCGCTTGCGGCATCGATACTGCCGGGTTCGTCGCGGACACCCACAGCAGTTCGATGCTGCCCTGCTCCACGTACCGGAAGATCTGCATCGCGTGGGTCGGGGGCGACCAGTGCGGAATCCTGTCCACGTTGACGTCCCACAGTTCCGCGAGCTCGGCGATGTGCTCAGGGTTCTCCCAGTTCCGGAAGCCCGGCAAATCCCCGTCTGCGCCCGTCTCGCGAGTGTTCTGCGCCGTCGGCTGCCCGTTCATTTGCAGAATCCCGCAGCCTGGCCGACCGAGCATGCCCCGGAGCAGGTGCAGGTTGTTCACCTGGCAGGACGCCGCTGTGGCCTGCGACGCCTGGTAGAAACCCTGGAGGACCGTGGACAGCACCCGTTCGGACGTCCCGATGATCCGTGCCGCGCGCCGGACGTCGTCCGCTTCCACGCCGCAGGTTGCCGCGACCTTCTCGGGTGTCCACGGCTCGACCGTGTTCCGGAGCTCGTCCACCCCGACGGTGTGCGCGGCGACATAGTCATCATCAACCCAGCCGTTAACGAACAGCTCCCGGACGAGTCCGTTCATCAACGCGAGGTTGGTTCCGGGGCGGATCGGCAGGTGCACATCCGCGAGCCGGGCGACTTCGGTCTCCCGCGGATCGACGCAGATCACCAATGGTCGGTCGGGTCCGGCGAGCCGGTCAAGCACCCGCATCCAGAGGACCGTCTGCGTCTCGGCCATGTTGTGTCCATACAGGACGATCGCGTCGCAGGAGTCAATGTCCTCGTAGCTGCCCGGCTGCCCGTCAGAGCCGAAGCTCTCCTTCATCGCCGCGGCCGCGGTCGCCGTGCACAGGCGCGTGTTGCCATCCATGTGCGGGGTCCCGAGACCGGCTTTGCCGATGATCGCGAGAGCGTAATACTCCTCGAGGAACAACTGCCCGCTCGTGTAGAACCCGTGCGAGAGCGGGCCCTTGTCGTCGAGCAGCTGTCGGCTCCGCGCGACGATGCGTTGCATCGCGGTGTCCCAGTCGGTCTCGACGAGCTCCCCGTCGACGCGGACGAGCGGCCGCGTCAGCCGGTCTGCCCCCTGCATCCCCTGCCAGCTGCCGAAGAGCCCCTTCGGACCGAGCCGTCCGTGGTTCACGGTGTCGACAGTGCGACCGCGGACGCCGACCATATGGCCGTCCTTCACGGCGATGTCACATGCGCAGCCGTTGCTGCAGAGGGTGCAGGCAGACTGCACCCAGCGATCCACGTCGGCATCGTCGAGTCCCTCTGCGAGCTTCTGGTCGCGTCGGACAGGCCAGAGCGTATCGCGCGCAAACGGCGTCCTCGTCCCCCAAATGTCGGCGATCCTGTCGGGCATCATCGTCCTTCCACTCACTGACATTGCACGCTACGCCGTCGCGGGTAGCCAGCAGTTACTGTTCCGGGACTTCCTCGACACGGACGTCTTCTTTCCCGTAAAACACGTCGACGTCCCCCTCGCCGAAGAGATCGCCGCGATCACGATGACGTGCTTGCGGCCGAACCAACAAGGGGAATCCATTGCGTGCTGCGATTTGAGACGCCCGCCACCTCGCTACGGTCATGACGCGCGCCCGACCGACCCGCACCACATCGAAGCCGAGACGCTGACGCCTGCCACTGCCCCGGCGTTCGACGAGCGGTGGAGAGGATGCCGGTCGCCATCACGAACGCGAATGCGTTCGACGGTAGACGGCCAGCCGCTTCGTGCCACATCGGGTCAGATCGACTGTCGGTAGCCGAAGAACTCGTGGTCGTTGTTGTACCCGCCACGCCCGCCGCCGACATCAGCGAAGTCCGCGACGAACTCGATTCCCTTGATCCACTTGACCATCTTGAACCCGAGTTCTGTCTCGTTCCGGAGCCGCAGCGGCGCCCCGTGACCGAAGGACACGGGTTCGTCGTTCATGTCGTAGGCGAGCATCGTCAGGTGGTAGCTCATCTGTTCGATGGGTTGCGCGTCGTAGTAGAGGCCACCCTCGGGGCCGAGCGCGAAGGAGTAGAAGATCACCCACTTCGCTTCCGGGGTCGGCCGCACGGTGTCGAGGATCGCCTGCATGGACACCCCGCCCCATTTGGCGACCCCGGACCAGCCTTGGATGCAGAAGTGCTGCGTGATCTGTTCGTGGTGTGCCATGGCGCGAAGCTGGTCAAGGTTCAGTTCAGTCGGGCGCTCGACGAGGCCGTTGACGACGAGTTTGTAGTCGGCGAAGTTGTCGGCTTCCAGCTGCTTGTATTCGGCACTGTCGGGGTACTTACCGTTGTGCCAGAAATACGGAGAGATGTCCTTCTCCGTGTACTCGCCGGGCTTGGAGTCGATGTGCTCGAACAGGCGCTGCGCGGGCCCGATGAGCGCGAAGCCAACCTTCTGCACGACGCCCGGGTGCCGGTAGGTGAACGGGGTGGCGGCCACCCAGGCGAGGATGACGACGACCATCGACACGGCGAAGATCCAGAACCCGGTCCACGACTCGGTGTTCTGGGCGGCGTACATGTGGTTGAAGTTCCGCAGTGCCCCGGTGCAGATAACCAGGGCGACATGGATCACGATGAACAGCACGAACCAGCACAGCACGAGGAAGTGCACGGACCGGGCGAACTGGATACTGAACACGGAACTGACTCGCCGGAACCGGGTGGAGAGCGCCGGTGACATGCCGAGGCCCGACAGCACGGCGAGGGGTGCGGCGATGAACACGGTGACGAAGTAGGCGATCAGTTGCAGACTGTTGTAGTTGCTCCAGCCGCTCTCCGTGGGCCAGTTCAGGGAGAGGTACTGGATCGCGACGGAGACGGCGTTGGGGATGACGTCCCAGTGCAGCGGAACCAGCCGCATCCACTGCCCGGTGGTGAACAGCAAGACGAAGAAGACGATCCCGTTCGCGAGCCAGAGCGTGTCGATACCGAGGTGCCACCAGCGGGCGAGCCCGATGGAGTGCCGGCGTCCGGGGAGGCCGACCCCGTTCGGGAGGGTGATGGAGTCCTCTTTGGCGGTGTAGAGGGGGCTGGTTGGGACGGGTTTTTGGATGCGGAACCAGTCTTTGCCGGGGGTGGAGTGCCTCGTCCAGTAGAGCCGGGGATGATCCGCGAGCACCGAGACGCCGGACCGGATGATGAAGATCATGAAGAACAGGTTCAAGAAGTGTTGCCAGCCCACCCATGCCGGGAACCCCACCGGAGCGTTGCCGGGCAGCTCGGACATGCCTGGGTAGGTGCGCATGAAGGCGTGCACCGCTGGCAGCCCGCGGATGCCCTGCGCGACGGCCACTCCGATCAGCAGCAGCAGGAGCCCGATCGGGACCAGCCACAACAGGTTGAACCACTTGGTCTGGCCGATTCTGACCCGCGGTGCGACCCCGTACTGGGCAGGGATTCCTCCAGCCCAGTCCTCGTCGACCACGGTGTATCGGTGGCTGTCGAGCTCCGACCGGAAGCTCGCTCGGGTTCCTCCTGGACCGACATCGGCGGCAGGACGAGGTTGATCCCCCGAAGAAGGCTCCATGCTCGGATCCTAACCGCCCGGCACACTGCGGCTCCCCCGTTCGACCGGGGACAGTGGCTGAACCAATCCAATCATCGCCACCAGGGTGGCGGAGGCTGAGGCAGGGTGAATTGAGAGGAGTAACCATGAGTGATCACCCTGTAGTGGTCCGCCGTGCCTACGAGGAACCCCTGGCTACGGACGGCACTAGGGTCCTGGTCGACCGGATCTGGCCGCGAGGGCTCACCAAAGAGAGGGCGCACCTGGATGAGTGGTGCAAGTCGGTCGCCCCGTCAAGTGCTCTCCGAACCTGGTATGCGCACGTTCCCGAGCGATTCGAGGAGTTCACGACCCGCTACCGCGCCGAGCTGGAAGAGCCGGAACGAGCAGCGGCCTTCCAACACCTACGCGAACTCGTCAAAGGACGTCCCCCTCACGCTGCTCACCGCGACGAAGCAACCCGAAATCAGCGAAGCCGCAGTTCTGACCCTGCTCCTCAGCAGCTGACACGTGTCGCCGCTCCAGCGATCCTCGGGACGGCAAGGGTCGCAGAGGCCTGACGTCAGCGATGTTTGACGACGGTGAGCAGCACAGTGGAATCCTCGACCGCTGTCAACGAATGCGGCGCATCCGGAACGATGATCAGATCGCCCGTCCACGCGGACCAAGAGTCTTCACCCGCCGCCAAGACGACGCGGCCATGCAACACCTGCACCGTGGCTTCGCCAGGGTTTTCATGCTCCGCCAGCGTCTCATCCGCTCGCAGCGCGATGACCGTTTGGCGCAGGAGGTGCTCATGACCGCCATACACGGTCTTCGCACTGCGGCCACTTGAAGCGTCCAGCGCCGCGCGGAGCTCCGTCCTGGCCAGCGCCGTCAACGATGTCTTCTGCACGACGCCACATCCCTCCGCTTGATGACGGTTCATGCAGAGTCTCCCACCATGACGGCTCCCAAAGCTGCTGCCGTGCAGCCGCCCCTTCGAGGCACTTTCGACTGACCGACATGTCGGGTACGGCCGCAAGGCTTATCAGAAGATCCGTGCGCAGCGCCACGGCGCCCTAGTACAGCTCCGGCTACTCCACCCCGCCACGCTGGATCGCCCGGTACACCGTCGACCGTGCCACCCCGAACAGCTCGGCGATCTCACTCGTCGTGTGCCCGCCGGCACGGTGCAGCGACACCAAGTGCTTCTCCTGTGATGGGGTGAGCTTCGGCTTCCGGCCTCGAAGCTTGCCAGCGGCCTTCGCGATCGCCATCCCCTCACGCGTCCGAGCGCGGATCAGGTCAGCCTCGAACTCCGCGACCATACCGAGCACATTGAACAACAGCCGGCCGACCGGGTCGGTTGGGTCGTACACCGCTCCCCCAAGGTTCAGCGCCACACCCTTCTTCGTGAGCTCGTCCGCGATGTCCGTCGCGTCTCGAAGCGACCGCGCGAGCCGATCAAGCTTCGTCACGACGAGTGTGTCCCCAGCACGGCACGCGGCCAAGGCTTCTCGAAGGCCAGGACGAGCTCGAGTCGTGCCGGACAGGCCGTGGTCGACGTGCACGTGCTCCTCAAGGACGCCGAGGGTTCGCAGCCCGTCCCGCTGCGCCGCGAGGTCTTGTCCAGAGGTCGAGACGCGGGCGTATCCGATGAGCACGTTGCAACTGTAGCGTTTACACCCCCGTCATCGGGCATTTTTGCGGGACAGGCATACGGGAATGAACGGGCCAGACGTTTGCGGGTGTGAATCGAGCCGCGCGAGGCAGGCCAGTGTGTCCCGATGAACGACCGGCTACCGGGCACCTCGTGGAAGCCTCGGACGACGTACTCGTCACACGTTGGAAGCGGGGCGGGGATGCAGGTGGCCCGCTCTGTAACACGGCCCCGTCCGGGCACCCGCTTCTTTATTGTGGGGGCATGCCCATCACCGTCCGCCCGGCCCTGCTCGACGACGTTCCGGGTCTCGCTCGTGTACACGTCGAGTCTTGGCGCGAGACATACCGCGGACTGGTCCCCGACGACATGCTCGATGATCCCGGCTTCATCGAACGCCGCGAACGGTTTTGGACGAAAGCGCTGACGTCCGAGCAAAACCGCCCGGCCGCACGGATCGCGGCGGCAATTTCCGACGGACGTGTCGTTGGCGTGGCGATGGCGTCGAGCCCCCAGGACGAGGACGCGACCTGGACGCAGCAGCTCTACATCCTCTACACGTACGCCGCCGTTTACGGGCGCGGCGGCGGATCAGCCCTCCTCGACGCGGTGCTCGACCCCGACCAGTCCGCAGCGCTGTGGGTCGCGGACCCGAACCCCCGCGCCCAGGCGTTCTACCGCAAGCACGGCTTCACGCCGGACGGACGGACCAAGACCGAGGACGGCATCCAGGAGATCAGAATGACCCGCCCCGGCAGGAACGAATGACCCCGTTAGACATGAAGCGCCCGTCGGAGGATCCGCTTAGGGGCCACTGTCAGTGCTCGGCGTTCACTCGCTGATCGCGGCCGCCTGCGCGGGCTGCATGTCGTAGGTCACCCAGGGTGTAGCGATCGCGACGGCGTCATACAGGTGTCGTGCGGTCTCGTTGTCGGCCGCGGTGATCCACCGCACCACGTTGGCACCGCCCTCGCGCGCCAATTCGGACGCGCGGTCCAGGAGCGCCCGCGCGGCGCCACGGCCGCGCGCGTTCGGCACGGTGAAGAGGTCATCGAGATAGAGCCCCATGGTTCCCGTCGACGGGCGCGCGAACCATCGAAGGTTCGCCAGCGCGATCGGCTTGTCCTGCTCGTCGACCGCAACGAGGCCGACGATGCCGTGCTGACCAGCACGTACCCACTGCCACGTCTTCTCAACCGCGGCGGCGTCCTCGGGTTGCTTGTAGAAGGTGCGGTATCCGGTGTACAACGACGCCCAATCAGCAGCGTCACGGTCCTCGACCCCTCGAACGTTGGTGCTCATAGCAACACCTTACGAGCCGGGCGCACAGCGCCCGGAAGTGGACCGTCTATCGTTCGCTCTTGGAGATGGCTACGGTCCTCGTATGGCCACACGTGACGACCTCTCGACCAAAGCGCTGATCGCGCACCGGCAACGCTCCGATGAGCACGCACGCGTCCCGGTAGCCGATCGGCTACCGGACGGTGATCAGCGGCGTCCAAAGCTGTTGGAACGCCGGCCGGAGCGCGGCCGCGTGCGCGTGGTCAATTCGTTGCACTTCATCGAACAGCAGTCGCGTTAGCTCGCAGCGACTCGGATCGAGATCCCAGCCGCTCACCCGTGGCGCGCGACTGGCCTCGAGTTTCATCCGCTCACGATCCGGCAGGCGGTCGACGTCACGGCCGTGCCATGGGTTCAATCCGTGCCGAAGACACATCAATGTGATCACGGAGGACCGAAGCTCATCGAGCATCATCGAGGCCTGCCAACACTTCTCCCGCGCGAGCGCAGAGCGGGCGTGCAGCGCATAGAGCCACCCCATGCCGATCGTCTGATGCTGGTCTGGCTGCGTGGGCAAGGAAGGAGGCGTCGGAGAGCCGAACAGCAATTGGAAGGCACTGTCAGTCGCTCGGAACTGGTCATGCGGCCAGAACGAAAGGTCGATCTGGAGGGACGAGGCGAGTAAGAAAACGCGGTAGCGGACACCGGCAGCGAAGAGGTCGAATGTGTCTGCGATCGGGGTCAGCTCGCCTACCAGTGCGGTCCACGCGTCGACGGTTCTTGGCTCGTCTGCGTCGGGGGCCAGTTGCAGGACGAGGTCGATGTCGGACCAGTCGTCCTCGGCGTCACGGGCTGCCGATCCGACGAGCGCCGCGCCGCTGATGCTGGGGTCGGCGCGAGCCTTCGCGATGAGGCTCGCGCGAAGGGCGGATCGCTCAGCAGCATCGAACATCCCCCGAGTCCATCGCAGGCGGACCCCAGCTCGCAACACTTATCCGTCCGAGAGACAATTGGCTATCGAGACGCGAAGCTGCGTCGGTAGTAGACCAGCGCATCGTCACGGCCGACCTCCACGAGACCGTTCTTTGTCAGGAACCGTTGAGAGGCGATGTTTTTGACATCGGTGTCGGCGACCGCGACGCGAGCGCCCCATGCGGAGGCATGTTCGAGGGCCAGTCCAACCGCTTCAGTCGCAAGACCTGCCCCTCGGGCCGACGGCACGAGACCGTAACCGAACTCGACCTGACCTGTCGCATCCGGTGGGCCGAAGAAACCCAAGCCTCCGACAGCGCGCCCGTCGCCAGTCCTCCGGACCAGGTACATCGTGAAGGGAGTCGCTGTTGGTTTCGCGGCCGACAGAGACGTCAACGGGTCCAGCTCATCGTCTAAGGGGTACTCGCGGTGCCAGTCATCTCCGGGTCGCTCCTCCCGCGCAACGATCCGCCGGGCGAGGTCCGGGGAGATTGGCTCCAGTGCATCCCATCGTCCTCGTGTCCCGTTGACCGAATGTTCAGCGGACGGGCGACTGTGATGGAAGGGCGATGTGCTCGCAAGCCGAGGCGCGCCAGGCCGTCGCCTAGCCCAGTTGCACAGCGGGGGCGGAGGACTGTGGGGCGAACGTCCGCGAGGGCCAGGCCGTGTTTGTCGTGACGTCGACGCGGCCATCCGTGAGCGCGTGCTCGATGAAGAAACGGTTCTCGGCCGTCTGAGGGCCGCCGTAGTAGTACCACTCCCACCGAACCCGACGAGCCCGACGAATGGTGAGCGCCCGTCGGGCGACCGAAATCTCCTCGGGCGCCCACACCATGAGGGTCTCGCCCTGGTCGAAGCCGACGACGAGACAGCCGTCGTCAGCTGCACGTACGGCGACAAGAGTGTGGAAGTTGTCGCCGGGTCGTCCGAACCAGTCCCCGAACACAGCGAGCGACCCGCTGATAGCCGGAGCGCTTTTTCGCAACTCCTCCACGATCCCCTGCACACCACCCACCCTCCGATCCTACAAAAGCTACGACCCCACCACTCCCGCCCGGTAGAGGATCGACTTCGGGCACTCCCGCGAGATGGCGGCAAACGCCATCAAAGTGCCGTGAGGCGATCGAATCGCGGCGACACTTCCGTTCCCTCACGCGCGATGACGTCGAATCCGAGCCGATCCAGTTCTGCGGCAGCGGTCATCGGGTCATCGGACACCGCTGCGGCGAGCTGTCTGACGCGCCACCGGCGGCGTCCCTCGTGAAGCGCAGCGCCGGCGCCGTCTACGGTGTCAATGCCGAACTCGATGATCATCATCTCGAGTACGTCCTCAAGGCAGGGGCGGAACCGATGGCCGCCCGTAGGGAAGTGGACATCGCCAAATCTCGGCACCTCCCCCTTCGCCACGCGCTTCTGGTAGATCTTGCCGCGACGTCGCCCACCCGTAGCAGTGAGCGCGTCCGTCATGTCTTGACGCTCGGCATGGACGTTGTAGTGCGCCGACGGGACGTCACTGCCGCTGTCCCGGAGGTAGTCGACGGTGAAGAGGGGTCGCGCCGAGCCGTGCACGTTCACCTTGAAGGTCGAGCGGTCCACCGACACCAGATGGCTCACTGGGCTTAGAACGAGCCGATACTGAACGACTAGCCGGAAGGTCTCGGCGCCGTCGATATCCAGGCGAAGGCCGAGATCCTCGGTCGGCTCGACGGCCACCGCGACGCCGCCGCCGCGAGTCCGGACGACAGTGCTGTCCAGGCCGACGAGCCCGTTGGGAATTACTGCGGCGAGCATCTCCATGATCTCCAACATGAAGTCGAAGACCTTTTCCTGAAGGTTCCCATCGGCCTGTCCGCCGGAGTCAGCGCTCGGCATGCTCCTGCAGGTAAGTCAGGTCCTCAAGCTTCCGCAAAATCGCTTGTCCCTCCTGCGAGAGCTCGTATCGGTCAGCCCGACGACGGAGCTCGTCGGCCGACGCACCCGCGCGTGCCTCGAGCTCGGCTAGGCGGCTGCTGATCTCGGGAATCGTGAGCACCTCGAGAGTGGGGACCATGTAGCCATGGTGACACGGACCCCCGTCATCCGTTCGCAACTTGGCCACGACTGCTGGACATACGGATCGGCAACCGGCAGAGCCGCCCGGTAACCGATCGGCCATTGAGAAGTGTCCGCGACACTGCGCTGCGAGGGGGACGACACCGAACGAAACCGCTCATAGCGAAGCCGCCGGTGGCGCGGTGACGTACAAACCAGGTCTTGTCTTGCCGTCGACATGGCGGTGGTCCTCGGACGTGACCATGGCACCAATGGCCTACTGCCGGCCGCGCCAAGGAGTGATCGGTGGTCGCCGCTACTGTGCGAGGCATGAACATCACCTCTGCCCGCGTCAGCGCGCTCGTCGGCCCACTGCGCGTCATCAGGATGGACCAACCGGACAAGCAGCAGGAGACCCGCGCGAGGCTTCGTGCTCTCGCCCGCGACGTCCGCGCCACCGGCCGGCCGTCACTCATCCGGTGGGTCGATGAGGCCGAGCGAGCCGTCGACGGCCAGGCGGACGTCCCGCTCTCCGAACTCGCCAAGATCCTGTATCAAGAGGAACAGAACGCCACCTCTTGACCTCGCGCGGCAGTCGACCGCCGCGGACGAACTGCACACAGCCATCTGTCCGCCACGAGCGACATGGCCTAATGGATCAACTTCGGCACAGGTATCGTCCCGAGAATGGCCGACGTACGTATGATCCCATCGCCCCTGCTTAACCACGCCGAGTACGCCGACGCGGCGATCGTCCCTGCTAACCAAGAAGTTAACGTTGTCACCAGGCCGCATCAGCCCTCTGACCGAGCGACTAGGACGGCTTTTTGACGACGCCGACGGTCTTCCTGTCCTCGGAGAACATGACTCCGGCACGGGCCTCGACCTCAGGAATCACGCGATCCGTCGGAATATCGCCGCGTACCCACGCGGTCAGAACGACCATCGATTCGCCGACCAGTGTCTCGATGCCCGGTCGCGGCTCCTGCACCATCGCCAGCATGGCGACGATGACGTCGAGCACGGGCTGTTCGTCCTTCGTCGGGAACGCGCTCAACTGGTTGAGCGCGTTCCCGAACTTCGCCATGGCTGCGCCAGATGGGTTGTATCCATGGCCACCCCGTGTTTGACGGACCTCGAGCAGCGCCGCGATCGTGTTGAGTAGCCATTCCCGTCGCTCAGTTGCGGTGACCTCGCGCGCTACACGCTTCCGATCGAGCCCGTCTCGGACCCACGGGACGACGACCGAGGCGACCAGTGACAGCAAGGCACCGATTAGGACCCCCCAGAAGCCGATCAAAGCGTTCTGCGTGTCGGCGTCCACGCGGCGAGCGTAGCCCCTGTCGAGGTCCGCGCGGGGATCGTCAACTGAGACGAGGTCACCGGGAGTGACGTATTGCGCCGGCGTGCGCTCGATCGCCCGGATGACGACCGGCGTAGGCTCGGTCGCCCGGATGACGACCGGCGACCGGACGGGTGCGAGGGTCGCTTCCGGCCGTATCCACTTAGCTTCGAACTTCCCACTGCGGCGCCCGGCAGCCTCGACTCCCATGCCCTGACCGAGTCCCTAGTTGGTCCGCGACCTCTCGCGGTGATGGCATGTCGTACGAACGAGTCGCGGCGGACAAAGCCATCGGCCTACCCGCCGTGGCCCAACCCGTCGGTACTGCCAAGCAACGCGTCCATTTCCGTACTTCAGACACGTTTAGGCGGTTAGCTGGTGGACATCAAACAAACTGCTACCCTCGGCGCACTATGAACGCGTCGCGGAGACCGTGGTGGCGTCGACTCGGCCGCGATGCGGCAGTCGGCGCCATCGCTGCGGTCTTGGGTGCCGTCATCGGGCTCGGCGGCTCGATCATCGGTGCCAACCTCACCGACAATACCGCACATCAGGAAGCGCTGCGAAGTGAGCGACTCGACGCCTACACCCAGTTCGTAGCCGCGATCGACGCCGAAACCCCATCCATGGATCAGGTCATCGTCGACGTCTACTGGCGCCTCAAATTGAATCAAGACGACGCTGCCAGCATGGCTGCTCATGGCACGCATCTCGCTACGTGGTTGGCGGACCTCGGAAGCCTCGACAGGGCGGAGGTGAAGGTGCGGATGATCGGCTCGCCCGCTGAAGCGAAGCTCGCGCGGAAGGTCGTCCTCTTCGCCTACGGGTCCTACACCGGCTACACGAAGTGGGAAACGTACACTCAGCTCGAAAACTACAAGACAAAGCAGGATCACGCGGAGTCTCTGCTAGAGACGCAGTTCGTCACCGCCGCGATCAAGGAGGAGCAGCAGTAGCGGGACCTCCGAGCGCCTTCACGGCCTTGGCGGGGGTAGCGGCGGAAAGAGCAGGGTGACAGCGCGGCGCGCCGCCCTCGTGAACAAACAAGTTTCGGTCGCTGAGCAACGTGTGCAGAAACATTGTGCCGTTGTACGCAGCGCCATCATCTCGTCCCGCGGCACCGCTAGACAATTTGCCCTGATCTGTTCTGGTGTGGAGAAATCGTGTCCGAACGAGGATCGCCTATCGGGTCCAGCCCAAGCCGCTCAGTTGCGCGACTCCGCGGGCACGTGCTCCTCGGGCAACAGCTCCGTGCCCTTGTCGATCACTGTACCGGGGAGGCCGTCGTCGGATTCCGAGATGGTCGCCGGTGTGAGCGTGTCGCCCTGGGGGTGATGCGTTGCGCTGGCGTCCACGGGATGACGATATCGGACAGGGTGAGCCTCCTAGGGCATGCGCGCAGCAGAGCGTCTCGGTCAGCTTCGATCCGGTAGCTATCGTCAAACGAGACGCGGGCACGACACGGAGCGATGCTAGAAAATCGCCGCCACGCGCTGTCCGCGGCCTCCCAGTAACACGAGCACGGATCGCGTGATCCGACGGTCGCCTACGCGATCGCTGAACGGAGCGCTCAACGCGCTGGAAGCGCGAAGAGGCGGCTCCGACGATGTGGTCAGCGCGGGAACGAGCCGGAAGAGACGTCGGCGACGTCGGACTTGACGAGCTCCCACGGTTTCCCGTATCCCTCTCGCATCACCGCTCCTTCTGGAGGGAGATCAGCAACGCACACACCACACCATGGTCCTCGGTGTTCTGTGCACGCCAGCGCAGCATCGTGTCCGTCACCCACCCGGCGCTGATGGTCGGAGGACGCCGAGTGTTGACCCGCGGCCGCCCCATTACCGGATGCGTCGCTCGGCGACGATCGGGCACTCGAAGGGATCGCGGGCAGCGAGCCCGACCCGGTTGAGGTACTCCACCACTATTTGATACGAGCGGACCAGGCTCGTCTCGGTGTACGGCACGTCGTTCTCCATGCAGTACTCGCGCACCATCTTTCGCGCGGCGCCCAGGTGCGGTCGCGGCATGTTCGGGAACAGGTGGTGCTCGACCTGGTAGTTCAGGCCCCCCATGAAGTGCGCCATCCACCAGCCGCCGCGGATGTTGCGGGACGTGAGCACCTGCCGGCTAAAGAAGTCGACCTTCTGGTCGTGCGGGATCATCGGCATGCCCTTGTGGTTCGGCGCGAACGACGCACCCATATAGAGCCCAAAAACGGCCAGCTGCACACCGAGGAACGCGACCGCCAGGCCCAGCGGCAGGAACCAGAACACCGCGCCGAAGTAGAGGCAGAAGCGGAGGAGGAACAGGGCGGCTTCGATCCGCCGCCCTCGGAGCTCACGAGGGTTCGCGAGAACTTTCGCGGACTGCCAGTGCAGGTTCGCGCCCTCGAGCAGCAGCATCGGGAAGAACGCGTACCCCTGCACGCGGACGAGCTTGCGAAGGAATCCGCTCCGGGACGCCGCGTCCTCCTCCCGGAATGAGAGCGCGGCGAACGAGACGTCCGGGTCCTTGCCGACGGTGTTCGGGTTGCCATGGTGCCGCGTGTGCTTGTTCATCCACCACGAGTAGCTCACGCCGGCGAGGAACGTGCCCGCGTACTGCGCGGTCCCGTCGTTCCACCGATGCGAGGCGAACACCTGCCGGTGTGCGGCCTCGTGGGACAGGAACGCGAACTGGGTGAACAACACGCCAAGGGCCGCCGCGACGATCAGCTGGAACCACGACGCTCCAAGGAACGCGAACGCGGCCCACGCGCCGCCGAGCGCCACGACCAGCACCCCGAACACGGCCCAGTAGTAGCCGGTGCGACGCTCGAGCAGGCCCCGGTTCTTCACCTGCCGCAGCAGGCCCGAGTAGAGCGAGGTACCGCCCCGCGACCCGGCAGGAGCCGGGCGGGTACGCGTGTACCCGAAGGATGTCATATCCGTCACAGTGCTTCGTCCTCTCCGTGGCGGCCGAACCGGAACCCCGGTCACTGCATCAGGGCTCCCCCCACACAATCAGCAGCACGCCACCGCTGTCCGGAATCGGGCAACGCGGCCGAGCCGTGAACGGCCACGAACACTGTTGCGCTTGAGCAGCGGCTAGCAAACGTTCAATCCCCCCGGGAAGAACCTCGCCAACGCCCAGCCACCATCGCTGGCACCTGCGTCCGGCCACCGATCGGCTATCGGACGGTCATGGCTCCGCCAGCGAGCTCGCTCCAACTGCCGCTCGGCGGCGCTGTCGTCCTACGAAGAAGTGATGCCGAGCTGTGCGAGAACGGGTTGGTCGCCGATGGTCTGCAGGTTCCACATCGGGCGCTTGAACGCACCGCGGGAGAGTCGCACGCGCTGCTCGTCGACCGGTTGCCCGGGCCGGGGCGATACCTGCGTGACACCGTTCGGCTTGTAACCGAGCTTGTAGGAGACGGACAGCGACGGGGTGTTCCAGGCCGCAGCACTTGACTCTGCCCATTCGGCACCGAGCGTGTCGAAGGCGAACAGCAGCAGGGCGGCGCGCATCTCGGTGCCGACGCCGTTGCCTTGGGCGCGTCGCGTCAGCCAGGAACCGGAGTTCACAGTCCGGCGGTCCACGAAGTTGAACGCGGCGAGGTCCTGCGCCCCGATCACCTCGTCGTCAAGAATGACGGCGAATTGGATCGTCCAGTTCTGCGGGGAGACCTGTCGGAGGCTCCACTGGTGCATCGCGAGGTTTCGCGGCAGCTCCTCCGGAGACGCATCGGTCCATGGGAAGCCAAACGGCATGCGGTCCGGGTTGTGGATGCCATCAAGAGCAGCCTGCGCCAGGGCAGGGAGGTCCTGGTCCCGGACCGGACGCAACACCAGCCGTGGGGTTCGGAGTTCGAGTCCGAACAACGGCCACAGCTTCTCTAGTTCCATCCCGCGACGCTACCTGCGCCGGTCACCGCAGCGACGCGTGTTACGCGCTCGGCCGCTGAGTAGGGGCCCTCGCATCTGTTCTCTCGCCGCGCACGGTGAGCGATCGGTCAACGGACGATGTGAAGCAAGCACGCTGGATCGTCACACCAGAAAGGCTCGGCAGTCGAGAACAACTATGTCAGCGCGCAGACCGCCCCGGACTAAGGCGACGATCGTCGCCTACGTAGCGCGCCCCATCGTTGTAAGCGGCCTCCCTCCTCACCACCTCCGCCAACACGGCACGCTCGACGAAAGCCGACCATGATGCATCGTCCTCAAGGTGCGCAGTGGCACGAAACGCTGCCTTCGCTCGCGCCCGGACCTGACGGCTCATATACGTCGTGACCGAGACGGTAGGCGACTCAGCGCGCTCCTCAACCTGCGCTTCTTCGGACTCAGGGGACTCCCCCGGCGTCTCCGGCGAAGCCACCGAAACTGGTCGCGCGGGCGGATCGGTGCGGTTCCTCGCACGCAGGCGTGACAAATCCATCGCCGCGCTGCGAGGAGCGAGGCCACCGACGTGACGATCAGGAATGGCGCTCACGCGGGCTGGTCCTCTCGCTCCGCCGCGCTGATGCGTTCGACGATGCTGGTAGCGACCGCATATAGATCATCGGCTACCGACGACGCCGTCCGGGGTGCATGGGCCTGCGCCACCGCCGTCCCTCGCCGCACCTCGTACCACTTCGGCGCGCTTTGGACCTGTTCATCAAGCTCTTGCGCGAGGAGGCCCCGTTCCCGAGTGGCTTGCGCAGTTGCTTCCGAGTGCCGAACCGTCGCCTCGAACACCACATCATGGTCGGAGTTGAACAAGGCCGCGATCTCGTTCCGAGCTGTCCGCTGGACGCTCTTCGCCCCGGTCCCGACCGCGGTCAACACGACACCAAGGAGGTCCAGGCTCGGGTTGATGTTAAGTACGGCATCCAACCGAGCCGCAACCGCGGTGAGGCCCTTCCTACTGGACTTGTCCGTCTTGACCGGGACGAGAGCCCAACGAGCGGCGGCCACGGCCGCTGTCTGCAACATCTCATCTCCCGGCGGGCAATCAACGATGATCATGTCGTAGTTGCCGGCCAGAGGCACCAGAACCGATGCGAGTGCGAGCTTGGCGCCATCGGGATCACGGTTGGCCCGAGCAGCGAGCCCCGCAGTCGCCTGATCAAGGGCAGGTCCGCCCACAAGCACGTCTAGGTTTGGTCTCACGTTGCTGACAGGTGCAGCCACTCCCCCGAACATGAGGGCCTGGGCAAGCGCACGGCCCTCATCGTCTCGGTCATCCCCCGTATAGCCAAGATCTTCAGCGAGATTCCCCTGAGGATCCAGATCCACCAACAGAACTCGATAGCCGCTGCTGGCCAGCAAACCACCGATGTTCGCGACAAGGGTCGTCTTCAGCACCCCTCCCTTCCCGTTGATGCACGCGATCACTCGCGAAAGGGCTGCCCGGTCCAGATCACCAACACCCAACGAACGGCCTCCCCGCGTTACTTGCATAACTGTCAGTACCAGCATTACGTGCATCAACAGTAAGGGCAACGGCATACTTCCGACGGAGCGGCACGCCGCCACTACCGGAACTAAGGGTACCAGTAACACATGTTTTACTTGTTTTGCTTGCATTACAAGTGTTACTTGCAATACCTGGATGCTCTACTGCAAGGGCTCCTCGAAGAGAAGTCCCGGCAAAGCCAGGTACTACGCCGCAAGTTCGCGGTCTCGAAGATCCTGGAGCAGTCCTAGTCGGACGAACCGCATGGCGGCCTGGTGGTCTCCTCGGCCGTCGCTCGAGCACGGGTACACCGGGTAAGCCTCCGGGCCGCCATGGTCGTCGACCGTTCGGAACATGACCACCTGTGTGGTTGGGGTTCGATCGCGGCCGCGTCTGCCAGCCTTTCGAATGAGATGGTTCTGCCACCATGCCCAGAGGTCGCGCTCGTCCACGTACTGCTGCTCGCGACGTCGGAGGATCCCGGTCACTCCGAGCTGCTTTGCTACGTGCGTGCGGAAGTCGTGCAAGCGGCGGCGCCATCCCGCGGGTGAAGCGATCGCGAGCGCGTGCCGGTGAAGCCGTACGAGGGCGGCGCGTGCGCGGCCGCGGGGGAGTCCTGCGCGGTCAGCGACAGCCTCGGGTGCGTTCTCCGCGGTCGTCAGGCTCTCGTACGTCCTGCGCGCTGTGGGGCCAAGTCCTGCGCGCGTGAACACGTCGTGCCGTCCTGCGTCGAGCCGGTCTTCCAACACTTCCAGGAGAGTAACTCTGACGTCGAAGAGCTCGGCCGGGGGGCGGGCGGTCACTTTGTGAAGTGGCCCGACGTGGTCCCCGGGTGTGGAGAACCGGTCTGACAGTCGCCAGACAGCCGCGTGGGGGCCGTCTGCCTGTCGGCAGCGGATGATCCAGCCGGCCTCGTGCAGGCGGCGGAAGGAGCGATCCACGGTGCTCGAGGGGACCCCGGTGGCGATCGCCACGGAGCGCAGCGCGGCGGCGACGTCGCGGGAGCCGGTGCGGAGGGAGAGCCAGGCGAGGTAGGTCAGGACGGTGCTGTCGTGCAGGTCCGCCTCGGTGCGGGTCCAACGGCCGGGAGAGGCCGTGAACGCCTGCAGCACGCCCTCGACGACGTCGACGATGCCGGTCAACTCGGTGAGGTCGCGCTGAGCGCGTTCCTCGGGCGCGTACCGGTACAGCACGGCGCGGTCCTGGGCCTTGGTCCACTGCCGCTCGAGGCGGGCGGCAGCCTCGGCCGCCGTGCGGGGCTCTCGGCCGCCGGCGGGACGGTTGCGGGTGCGGTAGTGCTCCATCCCTGGTGCGGTCTTCGCGGCGTGCTCGACGTCGGTGAGGGTCCACCCGGACACCGCGGCCGCGAGCAGGCACAGGTAGCCGGTGCGGGACGGGTCCCGTCCGCCGGCAACGGTGGCCATGTGCGCCTCACCCCACGCCGGCAGCGATCGATGCGCGCGGTGGCGGGTATCGACGGGCCCGGTGGGGGAGGAGTGTGCGGGATCCACGGCGGGGCGGAGCTCACGGAGCGCGGCGGTGACGCGGAGGAGGTCGCCGGCGGTAACGGTCGGGGTGCGGAGCACGTCGACGTTGTCGGCGCCGGCCATCACCTCGGACGCGCCTCCGCGTGCGTGCGGGGTCAGCGGGGGCCGGACGGCGCCGGTGCGGTCATTGCAGAGCAGCCCGTGGTCCAACGAGGGCAGCACCGCCTTCGCGGCGGCCGCGAGCTGCACCATCGTGGCCTTGTCGACGCCAGCGAGCGGCACCCACACGTGGAACCCGCCGGTGGGGCTCGACCGGCACACCACATGGGGGAGCGAGGCGTCGCGGAGGATCCGGACCAGGACACCGAGGTCCTCAGCCGCCTGGTCGAAGTCCTCCAAGGTCTTCGCGTCCAGGTCGAACGCGGCGAACCAGAACCGCCCGTCGAGACTCGTGAGGTCGATCGTCCACGGCGTCGCCGGCGGCGTGCCGAGCACGGGGTACTTCGACGGGTAGCTGTTCGACCGGATCGTCCCATCCGCCTCCGCGATCATGCGATTCACGTACCGGCGGGGCGCGATCGCGCGCGTCAACGCCCACGCAGCGTCCGGCGAGGACACGCGGGCAAAATTATGGGTACTCGGCGCAGCAACGTGCGTTACGATGGCGACACCTCCCCTCCTCGGAGTGGTGGTACGACGAAGGCTCCCGGCTCCAACCGGGCTTCTTCTTCGGGACTCTCACGACCTGGACTGTTTGGCGACATAGCAGGTTGTGAACATGACTTGGGGCTTAGCCCTGGACCCCCGCCTTGTGCGGGGGTTCTGTCGTTAAGCGGCTGGGATCGGCAGCTCCTCTCGCTGTGGGCGCGGTCCAGCTACAAGCGGCAGGGCACCAACGGTGTCTGCCTGCTGCCGGAAGTAGCTGTCCAAGTAGTAGGCAATCGAGACGCCGCTGTCCGCTGCAGCGTTCTCGATCAGATCTCGCACTTCGGGCGAGACGCGAGCTTGCAGCGACACTGTCGGCCTGGCTTGCCTTGGCCTCCGTGCGCGACCCTGGATTGCGCTCATACGCGTGATCCTCTCGCTCTTAATGCTTGCATTGCCGGAACCTGGGTGGCGTGTCGCCCAGGTGTGGAGCCGACAGCCCAGCTCCAGAGCCCTCCCGCCACCTTGCGGGCTGCGGCCGAGGACCCACAGCAATGATACCTATACGAGGTTGCACCGACGCGTAATTACGCTCTGCACCTGAGGAACTGAGACGCTGACAGGTGGTAAAGCCCGGGATCGCTGTTCACCTCGAGGCCGTGAGGGACCGCCGGGAACCGAACTAGTTCCAGCGCAGGGTGACGGGCGGCGAGGGCTTCGGTAACGGCTGAGGGTGCTTGTTCGTCGCCGCGGCTGTACACGGTAAGAATCGGCAGCTGAGGTGGCAGCGCAGGTCTGAGGTCGCGGCGTCGGAGGCGTCGGGGGAGTCCGGCGAGCTGGTGCAGGATTGGCGTGGTGAGGATGAGGACGCCGGCGTGCGCGACGACGGCGGGGAGGTGCGCGGCGCGAACGCCGGCGGTGATGGCGGCAGGCCAGTCGAACACCGGACAGATCGCGACGATGCCTGCGATCGCAGCGCGGTGTGTGCCGTGGGTTGCGGCGAGGAGGGCGGCGGTGGCGCCCATGGACCATCCGAAGAGGATCACCTTGTGCGCGCCGTGGGCGAGGGCGTAGTCGATGGCATCGTCGACGTCGCGCCACTCGTTTTGTCCGAGGGTGACGAGGTTGGGCCCTGGCGTTTCGTGGTCACCGGCGTAGGTGACGACTAGCGCGGGCATGCCTTGCTCGAGGGCGGGGGAGAGGCCGCGGAGCACGGCGCGTCGTTCGCTGTGCATGCCGTGCACGTGAATCGTCCAGGTGTCCGCGTTCGCCGGCTGGGTAGCGGTTCCGGGGAGAAGCCAGGCTTGGCGGCCCGTCCGGCGTGAGTAAACGACTTCCTCGTAGGGACCAAGCTCAGCTGGGTCGTCTGGTACGTAGCCGCTCCAGACAAGGCTGTCTTCCGAAGTGGGGGCCGTGCCGCCGATGATGGGACGGGCAACGGTGCCTTCGCTCGGTGCGGCGCGTACAGGGCCGAGGAGGACGCTTCGTGCGTCCCGATTGCCGAAGTACGCGCGGTGCACTCCTGGGGCCGTGGTGGCAGGTCCGGCCGGAACGGTCACAGAATCGGGACCGGCGCCGAGAACTGGCACGCGTCGCTTGGGGTGCGGCAGGACGATGCGTCGTGCCACGACTGTCCCGACCCCGATCGCGGCAGCACAGACGAGGACGACGAGGATCGCCAGCACGGTGATGAGGGCGGTCACCGGGCAGCTCCTGACAAGGTGTTGCTGGAGTGGGCGTCGATGGCGGTACCGATGTGCTCGAGCCGGCGGTGCTGCTGCGCGTTGAGGGCAAGGTCGCCGGTGGTGAGGTGGTTGTTCACGTCGATGAACACCTCGTAGGTGGCCAATAGGTCATCGCCCCTGGCATGGGGTCGAGTTCCTGCTCTGATGCCGTTGACGGCGAGGAGGTGGCGGAGGTAGCGGCGGCGGACCTGCCAGGGCGCGTCTCGGAGGATTTTCCGGCCGCCGAGGAGGAGGTAGGCGGCGGCGATGAACATGGTCCCTGGGTAAAACAGACCCTGGAAGCCGGCGAACGCGACCGTGGAGATGGGGCTGTTGTGCCCATGGAAGTGCCAGGTCCACGCTCCGAGGAGTTCGCTGGTGGCGCCGAGAGCCATGAGGGCGTGGCCGATGCGGAACAAAACTGCGTCGGCGCGGCGGTCGCCGCGCAGGATACGGAGTGAGTCGAGGCTGAGGCCGAGGATCATGCCCTGGTACACGGTGATGAACACCCATCCCGCCACGGTCGGGAAGCTGTCGTGCAGGAATGTCACAGGGCTGCTGCCATGGCTATGGGCGGGGATCGCGAAGAACGCCGCGGTTTGTGTGGCCAGAAGGATGGCCAGGGCCCAGCGTGCGCCGCGAGCGGTGCTGCGGGCGTGGATCAGCATCGCGTCGCGGAGATACCAGATCGCGGCGGCTGCGGTGAGCGTCTGCACGAGCGCGAGCAGGTTCCGGCCGCCGAGGACGCCGTCGAACATGGACGAGGGGATGACGGTGCCGAGGGTGAGGAAGCTGAGGAGTCCGTAGCCGGTGGTGAGCCATGCCGGTCGCGCCGCACGCCGTCGCCACGCGATCGGTGTGCGGAGGATGAAGAGAGCGGCCGCGAGTGCTAGCGGGATCTCGACCATCAAGCGAAGGCGTCCTCAGCGGGGTTTGTCGGGCGGCTGATTAGCCAGCGGAGGAACTCATATGCAGTTTCCTCGGCCACGAGTTCCTCGAACGCTTGCGTGCTGATGGAGTCGGTTGGGGCGTCGGTGCGGGGAACGCGGGCACGGACCGTACGTGCGCTGGCGATAGGTCCGACGGCTTCGTCCGGGAGGAGGTCACAGCCGGTGTGGCCAGCGACGATGTGACCGAGCTCGTGGAGGATGGAGAAACGCTGATACGGCTTGGGGTCGTTTTCTCGGTAGAGCACGACGCCGCGGTCCGGGAAGTCGACCCAGAGACCCGTTGCGCGAAGGTGCTGATCTTCTGGGAGCGGCTTGATGCTGATCGGCTTGCCGTAGATCGCCTCGACTCGGCCCACGAGACCATCGAGGGCGCGTTCGACGGTGGAGAGGTTAAGGCGGTCAAGGGTCGCCCTGGTGGTGGTTTGGACATCGTCGGCGATGGTCATGGCTGCTCCTCCCGGCCGATGGCTGCTGTGCGGATAGCGGAGGCGATGGCGCGGAGCTCGGAAGGGTCGCCGGCTCCGAG
This sequence comes from Curtobacterium sp. MCBD17_035, assembly GCF_003234815.2. NCBI lineage: Bacteria > Bacillati > Actinomycetota > Actinomycetes > Micrococcales > Microbacteriaceae > Curtobacterium > Curtobacterium sp. MCBD17_035. The sequence goes on from NZ_CP126280.1 coordinate 23,065, forward strand.
CTGCCGTGCCGCGAGGCCGAGGGCGCCGGTGTCGACGAGGGCGAGTTGAATGTCGATCTGCGCGTCCAGGTCGTCCTCCACCCGGCCAAGCTCCGCTCTGCGGAAGTAGTCGGGTGTCACGTCGAAGAAGGTCGCGATTGCAGCGATCTGATCGTCGGTGAGGGTGCCGGCGTCTCCGTCGAGAAACCGAGCCCACTGGCGCGGGGTGATGCGGGTGGTCCGCGCGTCGACTGCCGCGGTTACGGCTACTTGCACGTCGCGTCCTGGGTGTCGAGCGCTCCAGAGGGCAAGCGCTTTGCTGGCGCGTTCCGCCAGGACCTCAGTCGGCGCGCGGATACCTTCGGCATCTCGCATCCGCTCATACGCGTCGACGGCGGGTTCCAGGAACACGCGGGGGCTGATGCCGAGGGCGTCGGCAATGGTCTGGAGATCGTTGACGTTGAACGGCGCCTCGAGACGGGTGCGCTTGTAGTAGTAGTTCGCGCTGATCCCGGTTCGACGTATTAGCGCCGGCGTGGACACTCCGCTCCGTTCACGCTCACGCTCGATCGCGTCGACGATCGCTCGCGCAAGCTCGTTCGGTGCTCCGGCAGGTGTTCGCCCCATCACTCGACCCTATTTGAGTATTCGCGGTAGTATTGATTACCTAATCGAGTACACGAGAGTAGGCTTATGGACGAGGAACAGAAGGATCCAGGCACCGCGTTCTTTGGTGCAGCCGCACGCGCAAGCGACTACATCGAGGAGGACACGGTGGGTGCGGACCACGTGGCGCGCCTGCGTGCTGCCAGGCCCGCGGAAGCGGAAGGGCTCCGCTCGATCCCGCCCATGCCTGCGTCGCCGGTATCGGCTGAGGAGGCAGTCGAGCCGCCGCGGTCGCTGGCGGTCGTACCCGAGGAGCCGACGGCTCCCGAGGCGGCAGCGGAGCCGCCGGCCGAGCGTCGTCCGGTGGATCGCGAGGCGTCCGCGTCCGTGCTGTTCGGCGGCGCAGCACCGGCCACGCCAGCTGCGACGCCCGGGAAGGCCACGAAGGGCTTCCGGGGGGCGCTGGCGAGCATCGGCCTGCCGATCAAGCCCAGCGCGGCCGAGACGGCCGAACTGTCTGCGGTGGCCGAGGCGGAGGCCCGTCGCGCTCAGAACGAGACCATCATTCGTCAGGCGACGTGGACACGTGCGGTGTCGATCCTGGTCAACAACCCGAAGGGCGGCACGGGTAAGACTCCGACGTCGCTGCTCCTCGGTGGCATCATCGCGTCGATCCGTGGGGGCTCGACGGCGATCGTGGAGTTCTCCGACGACCCGGGCGCACTCAACTACCGCGCCGAGGGGAGCCCGCGGCTCGGGCTCGGTGAGCTGGTCCGCGACGTCGCCGGCATCAAGACGGCCGGGCAGCTCCACGGCTACACCGCCCCGCAGACCTCGTTCGCGAGTGTCATCGCCTCGACCGGTCGTCGCGAGCGGCTGACGGGTGAGGCCGTCGTGGCCGTGTCGAACGTGATCGACGAGTTCTACGGCATCCGCGTCATGGACACCGGCAACCAGCCGACGTCCTCCGCGTTCCGCGGTGCGGTGTCGGTGGCCGACGTCCTGGTGATCCCGGTCCTGAACGCGGGCGACTCGGTACTCGAGGCGATCCAGCTCCTCGACGAGCTGCGCGACGCGGGCGGCCAGCCCGCCGAGCTAGCCGCCCGTGCGATCGCCGTGCGGCTCACGGACGGACGCCCCGAGAGCGAGACGGTGCGCGAGGAGGTCGCGCGGCTGCTGCGCGACGCGGGGGTGCGGTCGCTGCACGAGATTCCTTACGACGAGCACATCGCCGCGCGCGGGCAGCTCACCCTTACATCCCTGGACCCCGCGACTCGGGACGCGTTCGCGGCCGCGACCGCCGCCGTAATCCGCACCTTGCAGGAGGCGGTCACCCCTGCATCCACCACCATCCGGAAGGCCTAACCCATGCACCCCCTCCTCATCGCCGCGGCGATCCAGAACCCCCTGAATGGCATCCTCCCGGACTTCTCGTTCGGCGGGGCCGAGTTCACCCAGCTGTGGCAAAAGCTCATCGCCGCCGTCTGGGCAATCGGCATCATCATCGCGATCGTCTACCTGATCCGCGGCCTCGTCGCGATGGCCGGAGCGTCAGGCGACATGAACCCGAACCCCCAGGCCCACGCCCAAGGCCGGGCCAAGGCGATGGCGGCGTTCATCGCACTCGTCGCTCTCGCGGCGCTGGCGGTCATCGTCGGCGTGACCCTCTCGCTCGCGAGCTGACCTGCCCAGTCGCTCGCTGCCCTGCTTAGAAGGAGACACACCATGCCGCGCATGTACTCATCCACCGGCCGGTCCCGGTGGCCCCTCGTCATCGGGGCAGCCGCGGCGGTCGTCATCGTCGGCGGGGGAGTGGTGTTCGCCACGACCCGCGGCGACGAGCCGACCGCAGCGCCGACGTCGAGCACATCAGGGTCGGGCGCGCCGGCTGCGTCTGTGACTCCGAGCCCCACGGCGACCGGCTCCTCGGGGGCCGGCGACGACGAGGACGCCGCCCCGCCCACCGGGTGTCTCGGCGGCCAGGACCGCGACGCCGTGATGGTGCTCGCCGCTCAGAAGGCAGCGGGACACACGTCGTACGGCGCGGTCGAGGTCGCCACCGCGTTCTACCGGTTCATCTGGCAGTCGCCCGTGCCCGCGTTGAGCGACGTGCAGACCGTCGAGTCGGACGTCATCAGCTCGGGAGCCTCTGACGAGTACCGGGACCTCGCGGCGATCTACAAGCGGTATCCGAACGTCAGCAATGGCGATGTGGCGGACGGCACCCCGTTCCACCTGTCGACCACGAACGGGCTCTGGATGGTTGACCCTCACTCCACCGCCGATCGGGTGACCGTCAACGTGGCCGCCGGCTACGTCGTCGACGGGGCGCTGAGCCCCACCAAGTCGACAGCGCAGGGCTTCGTCATGGTGTGGCAGGACGGAGCCTGGCACGTCGACGGCGGGGCAAAGCCGAACGCGCAGCAGCTCGCCAACGGCGGCGTCCGCTACACGGGAGGCTGCTGATGCCCGGGCACGTCATCCTCGCCGCCGCCGGCGACGAGAACTGCACCAACATCGTCGGCTGCGCGATCGACAAGGGGAAGAACCTCATCGGTTCCGCCGTGAGCGGCACCAAGGATGCGATCAACACTGCGCAGAGCATCGGGGATTTCTGGTCGGACCCGGCCGGAAACACCTACAAGGCGCTCCGCGACGCGGCCAAGGGCCTCTCGGACAGCGTGCTGCCGGCGCTGACCCACGCGACCTTGCCGGATCTGACCGCTGACTGGTTCGTCAACGCCTACCGGATCTCCTTCGGGCTGGCGATCTTCGTGTTCGTCATCATCCTGATCCCCCAGTTCATCGACACGGCCCGCGGCCGACAGTCGGGTCAGGAACTCATCGAGACGCTGACCCTGTACGGGCCGGTGTTCATCATCGGGGCGATGTTCGGGCCCGCGGTCGGGGCGTTCCTCGTGAAGTTCTTCGGCGCCCTCTCGGACTCGCTCATCAGGACGATGCTGTCGACAACCTCGAGCAGCATCGTCGATCAGTTCTCGACGATGATCGGCGACGACGACGGGTCCGGGATCGTCGGCGGTGCGGTAGTCGGCGCGATCCTGATGTTCTTCATGATCCTGGCGCTGCTGCTGGCGCTGCTCGTGCTCGTCGTGCAGCTGATCACCCTGTACTTCTCCGGCGTGCTGTTCCCGCTCGGCTGGGTGTGGATCGTCGACCGGAAGAAGCGTTCGTTCGGGTCGAAGATCCCGATGGTGTGGCTCGGCATCCTCGCCGCCCACCCGCTGCTGTTCTTCCTGCTCGGGGTGACGTTCTCGTTCGTCGGCTCCAACATCGACGTGTTCTCCGGGCAGGCGGACCTGCAGAAGACGGTCAGCCTCGTGGTGTCGATGATCGCGCTGTTCATCGCGGGGCTGTCGCCGCTGCTGCTGTTCAAGTTCGCGCCGATCCTGCCGATGGGCGGAGCCGCGGCCGCGGGCGGCCCGAGCATCGGAGCGAACTCGCCCCAGGAAGCCGACAAGCGCTACAGCGCTCCGCAGAACGACGGAAGCAGCTCGAGGCCGAACTCCACCACGTCCACGCCGACATCGACGACAACGGCTGAGAAGCTCGCCCAGACCTCACCCACGAGCAGCGGCGGTGGCGGTGGCGGTACGACCGCCGGAGGTGGCGGAGCCGAGGAGGCAGCCGGTTCCTCTATCAAGGACGCCGCGGCGGCGGGTGGCAAGGCGTCGACGGGCGCTGGGACCGGGGCCGGCGCGACTACCGGCGCTGGCACGGCGACGGGTGCAGCGGGAGCCGAGGGCGGCGCGATGGCCGCCGGAGCTGCCGAGTCCTCAACAGGCGTTGGGGCCGCTATCGGTATCCCGACGATGATCGCGGCCGGCGCGAAGGCCGGCCTCGACACGGCAGGCAGCGCCGCCACGAGTGCGGCCGATATGGCCGCGGCGCCGGTTGATGACCACGAGCAGTCTCACAGCGCCACCCAGGCCAGCGCCGAGCAGTACGGGGCCGAGCGGTACGGGAAGGACTCGACCCATGCGTGAGGTTCAGGAGGAGCCGACGACGCACGTGCGCTACGTGGGCGGTGAGTCGGGGCACCGGTCGTTCTTCGGTGGCACGCACTCGAAGTCGCGGATCGTGGGCATGGCGATCTTCGTCGTCGGCGGCATGGTCGGGATGATCGCGGGCGGCGGCATCCTGGTGCTGATCGCCGCTCTGGTTGGGGTCGGGGTGACGATGGCCGTCACGGCGCGTACCCACAACGGCACGATTCAGGAGCGCCGCCGGAAGCGGTCGCGGTGGGCGGCCCGGAAGCGCCTCGGCACGCACGTGTTTAAGCCGTACAACGTCGCCGTCTGGGACCAGATTCAGTCGGTGCTCGGCAGCTCGAACAAGGCGGAGCGGCGCGCCGCTGAGGTCGACGCGCGGCAGATGCGCGCCAACCCGGACGGGTCGGACGGCATGGGCTGGTTGCAGTACGGGTCGAACATGCCGGGGATCGCCTGGCATGCCCCGGTGGGGGAGCGGCCGTACCTTTCGGTGGCGTTCTCCGTGTCCGGGCAGCTCCGCGGCATGGAGACGGCCGGGGCCCTGAATCGAGCGGCGACGTCGTGGGGGAAGTTCCTCGCACACCGGTCCGCTCCGATGTCCCTGATCCGCGACGTGCAGACCCTCACCCGCGTTCTGCCGCCGGACACCGCCAAGCACGACATTTGGTACAACTCCCAGCGTGAGTCCCGGCCCCTCGGGGCCGATGACACGGCACTGGCGCTTTACGACGCACAGCAGCGTTCCTACGCCGAGGTCCGCGGGCGCGCCGCGGCCGACGCGATGGTGCAGCGGCACTTCGTGGTGCTGTCGTGGCCGCTGACGCCGGCGTTCACCGAGGCCGCGAAGAAGTACGGGCCCGGCCGGGACGGGTGGCGGGCGCTCATGGCGGAGCAGATCGAGGCGTCCCTGCACGGGCTCCGGCAGGCACGCATTGGGCAGGTGCAGTCCCTGACGGCACGCCAGACGGCGGCCGTCATCATGCACCAGCAGAACCCGTCGATCCCGATCGACCTCCGCTCCGCGAAGCACATCACGCCGCTGTCGGTCGGGATCGGCTCGCACGACGAATACTCCGCGCACGTCGTCGACGGAGGCTACGACCCGACCGTCCTCGCGGACCGCGACCCGATCGAGGCTGCACCGGCCGTCACCTGGTGGCACCGCACCGCGGCGATCCACGGTGAGAACCTGGCTTCGGCCGGCCGATCGCCGCTGTGGACGCTCGACCTCATGATCGGGCGCGAGCTGGACTTCATCCGCTCGGTGTCGTTCCACATGCACCTGGTGCCGGCCGCGCAGGCGAAGGCGGCCGCGCGGCAGGACGTCGTGCGCGACGCCGCCGGCCTGTACGCACAGCAGAAGAAGGGCGTGATCGTCTCCGACGAGGCGCAGGGGCTCCTCGGAGCGGCGGAGCGTCGGCGGCGGGACCTCGCCGCCGGCAGCCACCACCACGGCGTCTCGTGGATCGGGTACGTGACCATCACGGCCCCCACCCGCGAGGACCTGGCTCAGGCGTCGCGGCGGCTCTCGAGCGTGTGCGACACCGGGCTCGGGATCGACCGCCTCGACTGGCAGGACTCGTTTCAGGGCGCCGCATCCGGGACCACATGGCCCATCGGCCGCGGGCTCCGACCCGACACCATCACGACGGCCGCACGCGTGATGAACACGCTCGCCGGCCGAGGTGACAAGGAGGCCCTGTCATGACCAACACCAAGAACCCCGCCCCGCACGACAAGCGCGCGGCGCCGAACCGACCAGCAGCTCGGGACCCCTGGTACGCGAACGTGCCGGGGCTGAAAATCTTCGTCCCGCCGGAGGCTCGGCAGGAGGTCGTAACCGGCGACGAGGGGCCCGCCACGGCGGTGTCCGTCCGCCGACCCGTCGACGTGTCGCCGTTCGAGCTGCCCGGCGGGCAGCTCCGCACGTCGGCCGGGGCCGCTGCGCGCGGCTGGTACTCGCCGCGGCTGGCGGGGTCGCCGTCGACGACGCGGCAGGCGGAGATTCTGAACACCGCCGTGATCGGCAACCCGACCGGTGATGAGGGGATCGTCAACGGCCGCGACAACCTGTCGCAGTCGATGATTTCCTACGACGCCCCCACCGCGTACAACGCGGAGCCGCGACAGATTTCGTCCCCGAACGTGATCGTGCTCGGCACGGTCGGGTACGGGAAGTCGTCGCTGACCAAGACGGTCGGTGTCGCTCGCCCCCTGGGGCTGGCGAACCGGCGCGCGGTCGTGTTCGACAAGAAGGACGAGGGCGGCGCGGGCGAGTACACCGCGATGGCGCACAACCTCGGATCGGAGCCGCTGCGCTTCGACCCGGCAGGCGGCGGTATCCGCCTGAACCTCCTCGACCCGCTCATCATGCGCGGCTCGGGGTTGCAGGGGCAGATGGAACTCATCACCGCCGTGGCCCGGATCGCGCGCAACGACGTCCCCGCGACCGAGTGGGAGGAGAAAGCGACCCGGTTCGCCCTCCGCCGCATGTTCGAACAGCACAACAGCTCGACCCGTCCGCTGACGACAACGGACCTGATGCCGTTCCTCGGCCAGGTCCCGGACGACGAGGGACTGACAGAAGCATCGGGCGAGCGGTTCCACCAGGCCGGCCTGTCCATCCGGTTCGGGCTCGAGAACCTCCTCGAGACGTACGCCGGGGTGTTCGACGGTGAAACGTCGAAGGCGGTCGACCTCGCCAGCAAGCTGACGGTGTTCGACGTCTCCCAGCTCCCCGACGCCGGCCCGGCCGTCCCCACCGTCATGGCGGTGGGGCACCAGTGGCTCCTCGGTCGGCTGCGCCGTGAGCGGGGGTTCATCACGAACGTGGTCTACGAGGAGGGCTGGCACATGATCGGTGGGCCCTCGGCCAGCCTGGTCAAGTCGAACCAGAAGCTCTCCCGTGCTCTGGGTATTTCGAACTGGTTCGTGATGCACAAGGGCACCGACATTCCGCGTGAGTCCGAGGGCTACACGGTCATCCAGGAGGCGCAGACGATCTACGCGTACCGGCAGGACCGGCCCGAGGACGCCCGGTGGGTGCAGGAGACGTTCGGGCTCGCACCCGACACCACCGACCTGCTGATGAACCTGAGCCCCGGGCACTGCATCTTCAAGTACGGGTCGAACCCCGAGACGCACATGCAGCACATCCGCTCGGACTGGGAGGCCGCCGTCACCAACACCGACGAGGGCATGGCCGGCAGCGGGGCGAAGCAGGCCGCCGTCGAGGCTGAGGCGTAGCCGGGGGCCCGACCATGAAGAAGGCACTGATGATCGCGCTGGCGGCCGTACTGGTCGTCGTGTTCGTCGGGCTCGCCCTCGTCACTGGGGGCGGGTCCCAGAACAGCGCGTGCGCGGCCACCGCCGCGAACGCTGACGCCGCGGGCGCGCACGACGCGATCGACGGGTACTCCGGCGATCAGCTTGTGAACGCCGCGGCGATCATGAACGCCGGGGCCGCCCTCGGTGTCGACGTGCAGGGGCAGACCATCGCAGTCATGACGGCGATGGGGGAGTCGACGTTGAAGAACATCGACTACGGCGACAAGGCCGGCCCGGACTCCCGTGGCCTGTTCCAGCAGCGGGACACGTGGGGCACGCTCGCGCAGCGGATGAATCCCGCGCAGGCGGCGACGTTCTTCTACCAGCGGCTTTTGAAGGTGCCGAACTGGCAGACGATGACGCCGACGCTGGCCGCGCACGCGGTCCAGATCAACCGTGACCCGAACCACTACGCGAAGTTCTTCAACGCGGCCACGGCCGTCGTCACGGCGCTCTCCGGTGGTTCGGCCGCTTGCGCCGCGGGTGTCTCCGGGGACGCTCAGGCCCTCGCCAAGCACATCGTGGACCTGACCAACCAGGGCAAGATCGCGTGGTTGTCACCGACGCACTTCCCCGAGGTCCAGGCGATCGCGGACGGCAAGCCCAAGCAGAACTGCAACGTCGACACCCGCATCCTGCAAGTCATCACGATTGCGACCAAGACGTTCCAGTCGATCGGGATTTCCGACGTCAACCGGCTCTGCACCGGGCAACGACCGGGCGCGGGGAACCTGTCGGCGCACGTCGTGAATGGCGGCGGTCACGCCGTCGACTTCTACGCGTTCGACGGGACCCCGACCACCGGGGCGGACGCGAACGCGATCAAGCTCCTGCGGGCCCTCGGCCCGGTCATGCCCGACAACTCCGGCACCGGGCAGGTCCAGTGCCGCGCGAATGCCGGCAGCTCGATCGACCTGCCGATGAACCAGTTCGACGACTCGTGCAACCACGTGCACGTGCAGGTCGATCCGAAGGGGGACGAGCCGATGAAGCTCACCAGCGGAGGGGACAACTGATGGACGACGACACCGCGCCGGCCCTCGTGTCGATCGCGAACCTCGCGGCCGACGAGTGGACGCTGTGCAGCCGCGACGCCGCCGTGGTGACGGTGGGGCTGTGGCTGGACGAGACAATCGCGCAGCACCGGCAGGAACTCACGTCAGCGGGCCTCACGGGCCCGCTGACGCTGCGGTACCAGCTCAACGGACACGACGTCGACGGTGACATTCGCCGCGTCCGTGAGGTCGTGGAGGAGCTGCACGAGACGTACCGGTGGATCAAGACCACCGAAACCGCGGCGCGACCCGAGCGGTACGCACTGCTGGCGCAGCTCTCCAAGGCGCGGGTGATGCCCTCGGAGATTGCGCTCATGGTCGGCGTCGACGTCCGCCTCGCGGAGCGGTTCGCCGGCAACGACGAGGAGGCCCGGATCGCCCGGACCCTCCTGCACCACATCGCCAGCGATCGCGGAGAAGTCGACGCATGAACGGCAGCAACATTCGCACCAACACCCTGACGGTCACGCTGCTGGTGCTGATCGTCGGTGGGGTGTTCCTCGGCATCCACGCCGGTGCCGGCGTCGCCGGCACCGGCGACGCGTACTCGTGGAACCCCATCGTCATGCTGATGGGCTTCGTCAAGGGCGACCCGTGGCCCGGCGTCGCGGCGACGGTGTTCGTCGTCGTGTTCGTCGTGGCCGCGCTCGCGCTGTTCACGTGGCTGCTCATGGCTCAAGCCCGCCGCGGCGCGAAGAAGCGCGGGGCGGCGTCGATCAAGCTGATGAGCGCGAACCCGTCGAACGCGGTCGTCCGACAGGCGGCGCGTGCGAAGGATGCTCGGCGGCTGCACCCGACCGCCGTCGGCATCGGACCGGGACAGAAGGTGGGCCGCATCGTCGGGACGTCCAAGTGGGTCTACCAGGGCTGGGAGGAGACGGGCGTATACCTCTACGGCACTCGGCGGGGCAAGACGACCAGCGTCGTCGTCCGTCACGTCGTCGAAGCCCCCGGGGCGGGGATCATGACGTCGAACAAGGTCGACGGGGTGCGTGAGGCGATCCGCGGCCGCCGCGGCCGCGGGGAGACGTTCGTGTTCGACCCGAACCGCATCTACCGACACGAGGACGGGCCCGACTTCGTGTTCAACCCGTTGGAGTACGTCAGGAGCGCCGAGGACGCTCGTGAGCTCGCGGAGATTTTCGAGGCGTCGACGCGCAAGGAGAACGACCGCGGCGGCGATCCGCAGTTCGACGAGCCCGGCCGCGACATGCTCGCGTACTTCCTCCTCGCGGCGGCCCTCGACGGGCTGCCGCTGTCGCGGGTGTACCGGTGGCTGACCACTCAGGACGCAGACACGGTGGTGGGCATCCTGAACCAGCACGGCAAGAAGGGGCCGGCGACGGCCCTCGTCGGGATGGAGAACTGGGCCGATAAGACCCGGCAGAGCGTCTACGCGACCGCGCAGCGCATGGCCGGGGCGTTGGCCTACGACGAGCTGCTGGAATGGACCTCGAAGCCTGGCGTGCGGCGGTTCGACGTCGACGCGTTCGTGCAGAGCGAGGATCTGCTGATCCTGCTCTCCAGGGACGGCGTGGGGTCTGCCGGCGCGATCCTGACGTCGCTCGTGCGAGCGATCTGCAAGACAGGCGAGCGGCTGGCGCAGCGATCCGGCGGCCGGCTGCCGGTGCCGCTGGTGATCGAGCTGGACGAGTGCGCGAACATCGTCCGGTGGCCGGCGCTGCCGTCCGTGTACTCGTTCTACGGCTCGCTCGGGATGCCGCTCAACACGTACTTCCAGTCGCGGGACCAGGCCGTCGAGGCGTTCGGGCAGAACGGCTGGGGCGCGATCTGGGGCGCGGCAGTGACGCGCGTGTTCGGCGGCGGCGCGATGGATGACCAGTTCCTCAAAGGCCTGTCGAGCCTGATCGGTGACCGCGAGGAGGTCACCTACGGCGGATCGACTCAGGACACCGGGGCGTACTCGACGTCGACGAGCACCCGCCGGGTGCCGATCCTCGACGTGCACGACCTGGCGAACCTGCCGCTGTGGCGCACGGTCATGTTCAACTCGAACACCCGCCCGGTGATCCTCGACGCGGTTCCGTGGTTCAAGGACAAGAAGCTCCGCGCCCTGATCGAGGGCGACGCACCGGCCGCGGCCGGCGCCGCACCCGTGGCGATCGCCACCGGCTCGGAGGAGGCGGCAGCTCGTGGCTGACCTCGACGAGCCCGACGCATCGGACGTCGGCGATCCGGAGTTCGGCCCCCTGCCGACTGGGGACCTCGACGAGCTGACCGACGAGGAGCGCGACGCGCTCAACGACGCCGACGCCCCCGAGGAGGAGGAGTTCGACCTGACGCCGCTGTTCCTCGAATGGGTCGAGGAGCACCTGGCGGTGGTCGAGTACACCCACTCCGATCGGAACACCGCGGCGTGGTGTCCGGAGTGGTGGAAGCATCCGGAGGCCGTGGAACGGCTCTGGGCGTCGTTCGAGGCGCGGCAGCAAGCGAGGATCGACGCCGCGGAGCGCGCGGATGCGCTCTCCGATTGGTGGTTGACGCACTGGGACCGCCACGCGGCGATCCTGTTCGACGCGAAGGCCGGTCCGTTCCGCAGGTGCGACCGGAACCTCGGGCACCTGCACGACTCCAACGGCCAGGAGGAGCAGCGCGTGGCGTACTACGCCCCACCCGAGGGGTGGCTTCGTGCATGATGAAGGTACGAAGCGCACCCGCCCCAAGGAGGACAGATGGACCGGGAAGAACTGAAAGCAAAAATTGACGAGCTGATGCGTCAGCTCGACAAGGGGGAAATCAGTCGCGACGCGTATGCGGAGTCGATGATGGAGCTGGTGACCTCAGCACAAGGCGATACCCCCTAGTAGCTGTCGCCGGCCAATTCTCGGAGGGTAGGTCCAGCCCCGTAGAGCCCGTCAACATAGTCCTCGACGACAGACAGCAAGGTAAATTGCTCGTCTAGAAGCTTGGCGAGGTCCGGGAAGTCGGCATAGTCCTGTACGTCCGGGAGGTCTCCAGCGTACCGAAACGCCGTCCCTGATTCATCAGCTTCATGCAGCATGACGACAAGCTTCTCGACGCTTTCGGGGAATGTTTCGGGCATATCCAGAGCGGCATAGTGCCGCTTGGCGTCGTTGAGCAGCCGGTACAAGTTGTGCCCTAAATGCTTCTTGAACCGCTCTTCGGAAACAGCTTTAAGCAGCTCTGATGTACGGCCTTCAACGTAGGTCATCCTCGTGTTTGCAAGACCTCGAATGGTGTTCTTCAGTTGCAGCTCAAACGCTTGGCGATAGAGCGTAAGGAACGGGAGAAGAATCAGGTCGTCTATAGGTTGCCCGGAGAAGGTTTCAGCGAGTCTCTGAGCTGCAAAATGGAATGACGCCGCGTAGTCCCGATCCGTCTGGAACGGGTACCGCACGATGAGCCGGTCGTAGACCCTGTTCGGCACCTCCCTGAAGAGGCGAAGCGGTTTCGGGGTTTCGTTGCTCATGACCTGATCTTCTCACCGGAGCTAGTCCCGGTGCAGTCCCGCCATCCGTACGATCGATCCATATTCCGACAGGTCGTCGCGCTTTGGTTAGCGCTCCCGGGCGTCGTCGCCGCGGGCGCGCTCGCGCCGCTGACGCTCTCGCTCGGCCGCCTCACGGGCCGACGTGCGGTTCGGGTCCTGAACGGTCGGGGTCCGGCCGGCGCGGCGGAGCTGCGCCGCCGCACGGTCGGCCTCGGCCTGACGACGCGCCTGCAACGCCTCAGCGGCGGTCTGCGGCTTCCGGGCGGCCACGCTCTGCGGCTGCTGCTGCGCGGCCTCCCGGGCCCGCTGCGCGGCGGCTGCGGGCTGCTCGGCAACACGGGCTCGAGTTGCCTGGTCGGCGGGCGGCTCCTTGATGAGCGTGGCCGACTTGTGCATCGCCGTCACGCGCTGTTGCAGCTCGGCACCGACGGCGCGCTCCTGGTACTGGTTCGGGATCGCCTCGGGCGTCGCCTCCTCGATCGCGTACCGGCCGCGGAACGCGTCGACCTCGGCCGCGAGACGGTTCCACTCGCTGCGCCGCTCGGCGTCCGCCGGCACCGCGCCGAGCTGCTTGGACCACTCCGGCTGCTCGACGGCGATCGTCGCGCCGCGCTCCTCCATGCGGACGGCGATGTACTCGTACCGCTCCGCCAGGTGCTCGCGCCAGGCGGGGTCGGTGTGCTGCGAGTCGAGCGCCCCGCGGTCGACGAGCCACGCCGGCACCCGGTCGTCGCGATCGGCCGTACCGAACTCGGCCGTATACGCGCGCACGTCTGCCTGCACGCGGGCGGCGAGCACGGCCGGCTTGTTACGGGCGTTGTCGAGAGTGTCCTTCTCCCACGCCTGGTAGAGGGCGTCGGCTGGGTCGTAGCCGGCGCGCTCGGCACCGCGGAGCGACGCGCGGAGGGCTCCCCAGCCTTCGTCGTCGCGGAGCTGCTGCGCGGCCTCCGCGCCGACTGCGGTTCGGGTGATCTTCTCAAACCGCACATCGTCGGCGCGCTCGGACACGTCGCGGTACTGGTCGACGAGTGTCACCAGGTCGTCGACGCGGGCCTGCTCGGCGCGGATCGTCTCGTTGGCGCTCATCATGCCCTCCGAGTTGTTGGCGATCTGGCCGAGGACGTCGGACACCGGCTGGGCGTCGTCGACCTCGACGTACAGCCGGTTCGATTCCTTGCCGCGGGTCATGGCGACGTAGGCGAGGGACCGCGACGTCGACGCGTCCGCGAGGACGTGCGACGTGTCCGCGGTGAGGCCCTGCGCGCGGTGCACCGTCGACGCGTAGCCCAGCTCGACGTGCTCGCGCACGTATTCCGCCGGCAGGGTGATGCGGCCGCCGTGGCCCTCGTGGGTGACCGAGAGGGAACCATCGCGGTGCACCTTGTCGACGGTCCACAGGTCGTTGTTCTTCACGCGGTCGCGGCCGCGGTCGGTGCGGAGTCGGGAGTCGTTCTGCCGGGTGACGATCGTGTCGCCGCGGTGGGCGCGGAGGCCGTCGCGGAGGTCCGCGGCGTCCCGTCCGGAGACGGACCGTGCTGTGACGGTTCCGGCACTGATGCGGAACGCCTGGGCGCGGGCGTTCAGCTCGGCCACGGTGGCGTTCTGCTGCGCGAGCATCACGGATCGCTTCCCGGCGCTGGTGTCGGCCTGCCACGCGGCGAACACTTCGCCGGTCATCCGGTCGACGTCGCCGCCGACGACGCGGCCCTGGTCGACGTACCAGGCGAACGGGTCGCCGGTCGTGGCGGGGTCGCGCAGCCGCTCGGACGCGTCGGCCTCGGCCCGGTTGACGGTCCCGTCCGCGTTGCGGAACCGGTGAATCGTGTCCAGGGAGACGCCGCCGACCTCGCGCTCCAACAGGCGCAGCGCGCCACCGGACTCCACGGCGTCGAGCTGCCGGCTGTCTCCGATGAGCCGGACGTGCGCGCCGTGGGCCTCGGCAATGCCGACGACGCGGGCGAGGTTCCGGGTGCCGGCCATGCCGGCCTCGTCGACGACCACGACGTCCCCGGCGCGGAGCTTCATCCCGGCCGGGTGCTCGCTCTCCGGGGTGGCGTCGCCGTGCAGCTCGTACGCCTTCAAGAACCCGTGGATCGTGTTCGCCTCGACGCCCACGGCGTCCCCCATCACGTCGGCCGCTGCGGCCGAGGGGGCAAGGCCGATCATCCGCGATCCGGCCTGCTCGGTGGCCCGGGCGGCGAGTGCGAGGGCGGTCGTCTTGCCGGCACCGGCGGGGCCGGTTCCGACGAGGACGAGCCGGTCGGACGTGGTGAACTCGCGGGCGAGGTTCCGCTGTCCGTCATCGAGCGGGCCGGTGTGCTCGGCCGCGGTGCGGTCGAACTCGGCCACCGAGACAGGTGCGAGCGTGCGCGTGCGCGCCGCGTCGATCAGGCGATCCTCGGCGGCGAGGATGCCGGCGGACGTGTAGACAGCGCGGCCCTTGTGCACGTAGATGCTCTCCCCGTCCTGGCGAGTGAGCGGCTGGAACGCCCCGTGCGGGGCCGGCGGCGTCACAGACACCGAGTCGGTGTCGAGGGCGTGCCGGGTGATCGTCTCGACGGCACCCTCGGGCACCTCGACGCCTGCGATCCGGGCGGCCTGCACGTACCGGCGCGCTTCGGCTTCGATCATGTGCGGGCCCCACGTGGCGTGATGCTCGGACACGGTGTCGACGACCTGCCGCGAGGCCGACTCGACGTCGAGCGGCTGCGGGTCGTCGGTGCCGGCGTCACGCTCCGCGGCGGCGCGAACGGCGGTGAACATGTCAGCGACGCCCCGTGCTCCGATGACCTCGGCGGCTCGCGCCTGCCACGTCTCGCGGAGGGAGGCGAGGGACCGGGCGTGCTCCTTGGCGGGTCGGGTTTCAAGGGTCGCCTGCTGGGCGAGCTTGATCCGGGCGGCCTGGTCCGGCTGGCGGCCGTGGTCGCGTCGGTAGTCCTTTTCGAGGGCCCGGAGCGTCTCACGAATGTCAGCGGAGCGGGTCGAGAAGCCCTTGGTGAGCCGGTCGTCGACGCCGGCAATCTCGACCACGGGGCGCTTGCCGGCGGTAACCTCGCGCAGCTCGGTCACGACGCCCAACGCGTCCGAGACGCGCTCCATGACGCGGGCGTTGTAGAACTCGGACGCGGCGACTCCCTGACGGTGCAGGAGCTTGGAGTCGATGGTGCGCCACTTCCCATCGGACCCCTTCACCTTGTTGGCGACAACCAGATGATCGTGGAGCTGCGGGTCGCCATTGCGGGAGTCGTAGTGCCGGAACTTCGTCGCGACGATCCCGCCCTCCACGTCGATCTGAGCCACACCGTTCTTGCCTGACCGGGTGGCGATCGCCTCCCGTTCGAGGTACGCAACCGTGTCCTCGATCGCGGCGTCCTGCGCCTGCTCGATCGCCTTCCGCGTCTCGTTGTCGCCCAGCGCCCAGAGCGTCGAAACGCTCTTGGCGGGCGAAAACACGAGGTCGAAACCGGCCACGGCCTGACGGGTGGGACGGGTCGCTGCAGTGATGTAGCGGCCCAACTCCTCCTTGTCCGCGGGCTGCCGGCCCTTGGCCTGACGGAACGCCTGCGCACCCTCGCGGACACGGATCGCGCGTCGTTCGTTGACGTCGGGCTCGCGGTGCTCGGTGCGCTGGAAGCGGGCGTAGCCCTCCTCGATCGCGGCCGAAAGATCGGTGCCCCCGGTGCCGTAGGCGTAGTACGAGCTGCCGAGCTTGGCGGCCTCGGTGGCCTCCTCGACGCTCTTGCCGGCGGCCTGCGCGTCGGTGATGATCTGCTCCGCGTTCGGATGCAGACCCTCACCAAACAGGGCCTTCATCTGCTCCTCCGTGACAGTCCCGGAGATACCGAGCGCAGCCAAACCGGACCCGAACCAGACGCCGGGAGGGTTCCCGTCCGCGGTGTAGTAGTCGCCCAGCTCGCGACCCTGCTCGCGCTTGGCGTCACCGGTCGCCGTCTCGCTCGTGTAGTAGGTGTAGCCGTCCCCTGCGCTGAGCTTGTGCAGGGTCATCACGAGCGCGACTCTACCTCGCTGATGAAGATGCCAGAGGTGTGACGATCTGAGAAGCGAGGAACGAGTGCACCGGGCGGCCAGGCTCAGATGAGCCTGCGGCTGTGCTGGGAGACCGGGAAGTGAACGGGAGCGGTGAATGAGGAACGAGAGAAGCCGGGGGAGTGAGCGTCGGTCGAGTAGCGACAGCCGAACCGGCAACACAACCGCACGACCCTCTCCGGGGCGTTCCCTTCCGGCCGCGGTCGGGTCGAATCGGCATACTGAGTGACAACCAACGGAGGGGATCGCTGATGGCTGAGGTTCGGAAGTCCGCAAAGCAAACCGAGGCGCGCCGACGCGCACGGGCGAACGCAGCGGCGTTCCGCGCACGGCAGGATCAGCTGGAGCAGCTCGCCGCCGACTATTTCGTCGCCGCTGATTCCCTCGAGGACATCGACGACGCGGTCGAGAAAGAAATCGCCGCTGTCCGCGCTCTCGCGGAACAGCAGCGCACCGTCGTGCGCCGCACTGCAGAGACGGTGATGCAGAAGATGCTCGCCCTGGGCATCACCCGCGCTGAGGTCGCTGAACGGCTCGGCATCACCATCCGCGACGTCAAGAAGCCCTCCACCCGCACGGGAGGAGGCAGAGTGTCGTTAGCTGCGGCGGTCCCTATTGACGAGGAAGCTGGGGGAGAGGCCAGCTTCCTCGGGCAGCACGAGAGCGAGCCTGCGTTTACGTCATAGGGGTTAGGTCCTCGCCCGGTTACCAGAGCGGCGGCTGATCGGCGCTGATGCCCTTCGGTTCCCGCTGGATCGGGTCGGCGTTCCAGCAGAGAGTTGACGAGCGGATCTTCCTTCGCTCGACAGCATCAGCCCCGCGTCTTGGCTCGCCCCAGCTGGCTCGAGCTAAATCTACGAATTGGCTCAGCAAGCCGACTGCTTGCTGAAGATCATCTGCAAGCAGCAAAGCTTTTCTCACACTTTGGGTGGATGCTGGCCCTCAGGCGGGGTACAGTCCGGGCAATGACCCCCAGACGAGGGTATTCGCGCAGAATAGGTCCTCGGCTCTACATTTCGCGAAGGGGAACGCGACTTCTTGTCATGTGGTCTGCGGCACCCTCGGACTGTCGCGGTCAGGACCGCGAGTCACTGCTTTGTATCCCAGGGTGATGGTCTGACGCTTCTTCGACCATCGGGGGTCGGCGTGTTTCGTTCCACAACAGGAAGTTCTTTCTGGCGATCGCGGGCTGGTATCGCCGCTGGCGTGGCGGGGGTGACCACCGTCGCGCTCATCGGGTTCGCTCCGCAAGCCGCGAACGCGGCCCCACCGACCGGGCCGTCAACAACCGGGCTCACCGGCGTTCGCCCGAGTGCGACTGCGCTGCCGTTCACGATCTCGGATCGGGTGTCTGCGTCGGTCGACGTCGCAACCGGGAACCTGCTGGTCGCCACCAGCGGGTTGACCCTGCCGGGCGTCACGGGGCAGGTGCAGATCGGCGCGACGTACAACTCGCAGGGTTGGGAGACCGGATCCACCTCGAGCGCTGCGGCGAACGGATGGGCATACGGTCTCGACGCTGCCGGGAGCTTGTCGAGCGTCTCGAGCGGTGTGGTGTTTACCGGCGCGGACGGGTCCACGTGGTTGTTCACCCCGACGTCTGGATCGACTACCGCGTACACCTCCCCGGCAGGGCTGAAGGAGGTGCTGGTGAAGACGACCTCCGGATGGACGCTGACGGACCTGACGTCCCGGCAGGTGACGACGTTCGACACGAACGGGAACCCGACCGCGGTCGCTGATCGCAACGGGAACTCCACCGCCATCAACTACACGTCCGGTCAGCCCACATCGGTGGTGTCCACGGCGGGTCCGACGGCGGCGCGGACCGCGACGCTGGCGTACAACTCCTCGACGGGCACGCTGTCCGCGACGCAGACCAACGGGTCGGCGTCCCGGACGGTGCAGTACGTGAAGAACTCCTCCTCGAACATCACCTCGTTCGTCGACGCGGATGGGAAGACGACGACGTTCGCGTATACATCGGGGAAGCTGACTCAGATCGTCGCGCCGACCGGCGGTGAGACCGACATCACTTACGACAGCTCGGGGAAGGTTTCCGAGGTCGATCAGCACAACACCACCGCCGGGAGCCCCGGGACCTCAACCACGCGGTTGACGTATCCGTCGTCGTCGCAGACTCTCGTTGCCGGTCCGGACACCGCGACCGCGACCGCGGTCGCGACGGGTGCGCATACGACGTACACGATCAACTCGACACAGAAACTCGTGTCCACCGTGGTGGATGCGGCGGGGCGGTCACGTTCCGCGACGTACACGGCCAACAGTGATGTTGCTACCTCCACCACCGGTACCGGCAGCACCGCGGGCACGACGACGAACACCTACGGCGCGAACTCCGGCCAGTCCATCACCAAGCAGCAGGCCCCTGGCGGTGCGTCAGATTCGGCCACCTACGGAACCTCCACGTCCACCGCATACCTTCCGGCGACCACGACGGACTCCGCGGGGAACACCTCGACGCTGACGTACAACGGCGCCGGGAACCAGCTCACCAGCACCAGCGGGTCGGGTGCGGACGCGGCGACGGCGACGCTGACCTACAACAGCAACGGCACGGTCGCGACCGCGCTGGCGCCGGGGAACGGGTCGAACAAGACCGTCTACAACTACAACAGCACCGCGCAGCTGTCCTCGATCACCCCGGTGACCGGGACCAGCCTGGGGACGAAGAGCTACACCTACGACGCGTTCGGACATCTCGCGACCGCGACCGATGGTGCGGGCCGGACGCAGACGTACACGTACGACAACGACGACCGGCTGCTCACCACCGCGTACTCGGACAGCACCCCCACGGTGACGAACACCTACGACGGCAACGGGAACCTGCTCAGCACGGTGTCGCAGGCGGGCACCGAGACCAACACGTACGACCAGCTCGGCCACGAGCTCAGCACCCGTAACACCGCCGGCGGCGGCACCGAGTCCTACACATACGACAAGGCCGGCAACGAGGTCACCTCGACGGACTCGTTCGGCACGTACACGAACACGTTCGACGCCTCCGGGGTCCTCACCGCCACCACCTACCCGGCAGGTTCGGGCACGCAGGCGATCCACTACGCCACCGACGGCAACGGGCGCCGCACCGACACCTGGCTGAATGCGAACGCGGACAACAGCACCTGGGGTGTGCACGATCAGACCAGCTACGACACCTCCGGCCGGATCAGCGGAATCAAGACCTACACCGGCACCGGCAACAGCGACAACAACCTCGTCGGTGACGGGCAGTACTGCTACAACAGCGCCTCCACAACCAGCTGCTCCACCGCAACCGCAACCGACCGGTCCCAGCTGCAGTGGGTCAAGGACCTGATCAGCGGTCAGTTGACCACCTACACCTACGACACTGCGGGACGGCTGACCCGTGCGGCGCAATCCGGTGGCGACGACGGCAACGTTACGCAGGCATACACCTACGACGCTCGCGGGAACCGGCTCACCGCCATCGAGACCGGTGACAGCACCTTCACACAGACCCAGACGTTCAACGCGGCGAACGAGACCACCAATAGCGGCTGGACCTACGACGGCGCGGGAAACCGCACCGCCACCGACGCGGCCTCGTTCACCTACAACGCCGCCGAGCAAATGACCGGCAGCAACCTCCGCGGCACCACCAGCACCTACACCTACGCTGGCGGCGCCCAGAACGAGCTGCTGTCCGAAACGACCGCGGGCGGCGACACCACCACCAGCGTCTACGGCAAGAACGACCCGCAGGGGCAGCCGGAGATCACGCAGTACGCCACCGGCTCCAACTCGGGTCATGTGTTCTCAGACCCGGTCACGGGGCAGCCGCTGTTGTTGACCAGCTCCCGTGGCACCAACAGCCTCTACCTCTACGACGGGCTCGGAAATCCCGCCGCGGTCATCGCATCCGACCCGAACGCCACCACCCCCGCGACGTACTCGTACGACCCGTTTGGCCTCTACGTCCTTACCAGCAGTGAAGACGGCGCTCCGGAGGTCGCGGAGAACCCGTACACGTTCAAGGGCGGCGTCACCGACCGGGCAACCGGCCTGGTCAAGTTCGGCGCCCGGTTCTACGACGACTACTACGGCACCTGGACCCAGGAAGACACCCTCGACTCCCCCCTCGACCCCGGCAATGCCAACCGGTACGCGTACGCTGGGGATGACCCGATTAATGGTTACGACTCAACGGGGCTCAAGTGGAGTAAGAAGCTCTGCCATAATGAGGAAATCACCGCAGCAGCCGAAGGCCTTGCTGCAGCTGTCAGCAGCGCCACGGGGGTTCTTGTACCATTCGGAGCTGGTCTTGGTGTCGGCGCGGGCGGTTTGGCTCTGCTTATCGCAATCGAATGCTGAGGCTCCAATCGAGCGCTTACTGAGAGGACTTCCTAATGCAACCGTTTATCCTGCCCCTTGCAATTGCAGCTCTAGTACTCGGGGTGCTCGCGCTCATAAGAGCGTTCGCGGGTGAGGCGGCACGGCAGAGTCCAACTGGAGGGTGGCGCGTCCTCCGCGTCATTGAACTAGTAATCGCCGGAATCGTCTTTTTGTTGGCAATTGCGACCTTGGTGGCGCTCCTCAGTACCTGAAACAGATCAGGCGCATGGAGCGGACCCGTACGTCAAATACGGGTCCGCTCTCGCGATCTCGCCCATTTGCGCCAGCCTTTACCGAGCGCTCAGACGAGCTGGTCCAGCCTCAGTTAGTGCCGCACTGCAAAGCCGATAATCGAGATTATGTCAGTTCGGGCTGACTCCATTGACGTTAGTTGCTGTGCTCGAGCTTCCCGCACGTGGGCGGAGTCGCTCACTGCCGACATCGGCGGTTTAGAAAACGGAATCTAGCTCCGCGCGCGACTCGGCTGCGTTGTGCACCACACTTGCGGGCACGACGGCTTCTGGTCGGAACTCCTCACCCGGAGCAACGGCGACGCCAGGGACGACCGCATCGAACGCTGACGCAGTCGCAGGAGTGAGGTTCTCGGGTTCGGTGTGGTGCGGTTCGCTCGGGTGCACGGGACGACCGTAGCCGAATGAACCGTCCGCGTCAGCATCGCCATGTGCGCCGGCTACGAGGCGACGGGCTCCGCGGCGAGCTGCTGGATACGAGACGTCGTGACGCCGAACGCCGCCGCTGCGGCGTCGAGCTTGTACCCATCGGCGCGCGATCGACGCACGGCCTCGCGGCGCAGCTCGGCGGCGCGCTGCTGGACGGCGCGGGCCTCCTCCTCGATTTGGCGCGCCTGCTCCCAGAGTCGTTCGGCTTCCTCGGAGACGTGGACGGTCACGTGCACGTCGACGTCCTCCTCGGGGACGTTCAAGTGCAGTGCGGCGACCTCGGCGGCGACCGCCTGAATGTCGCGCACGGTACGCGCCTGCCCCACGGCGTCGAGTTCCGGAACGCGCACGAGCCACCAGCGGCCGTCGCGGGTGGCTGTGGCTTCGAGGGTGCGGGTCGCGGTCATGAGTGGTTCTCCTGCTGACGGGCTCGCGCCGCGTCGTCAATCTGCGTCTCGATGTTGGCTACCAGCGCGCGGCCTATCTGCGCCATGCGCTCCTGATCGTCCACCCAGTCCTCGTTCGGGCTCTCGCTCTCCCCCTCACGCTCGGCGCGATGGTCGGCCTCGTCGGCCGCCTCGCGGAGCGAATTCACGAGCACGGCATACACGTCATCATCGGTGAGGTCGAGCGTCACCGTCACGGTGGGCTTGGTGGGTGTGCTGTCGTCAGTCATGGTGTCTCCTAGCGCCAGTTGCTCGGGTGGGTGGGTAGCTTCTTGATGAGTTGGCCGACGATCCCCGCGGACACCTCGCCGTGCTTCGGGATGGACTCTTTCACCGACTCATCCGGCAGGCCCCACAGTTCGTGACTGCCCTTCCCTGATCGCAGGAACACCCACCCCTGCGACTTCAGGAACTTGGTCACGTCCCGGTACTTCTGCGGCTTCGGCACGATAATAGTATAGCCCCCCTTGCATTGACAACACAAGGGGGCCTATAACTATTTAGTTAGTTTTTCCGGCGGTACCGGTGACGCTCTCGCGGGGCCAGCCTCGAATGCCCGCACGCTCATGGTCGGGGGTCCTGTCGGTCGCGGTCGGGCGGGAGCTGTTCTTCTTCGTCGGGCCAGTAGCGCCACTGCAACAGGCGGGTGCGTGCTCCCTGGTACGGACCCTTGTTGGCGTGGATGGCGCAGTCGTGGTTGTCGTGGTCGTACGCGGCCCGGTAGTACCGGTCGGCGTCGTAGTCGGCGTTGTGGAAGGCGTTCCACGCGACGTCCACCTCGGACTGCCGGGACTCCCATCCCCAGCGCTGCCCCTGCCGGAAGATCGCCCATTCACGCGGGGTGAACTCCCCCATCGGTACCTCGTGCGCTGCGGGTCCCGGTACAGCCAGCTCGTCATAGTCCGCCGGTCCGGTGAACGGGTTCGAGCACATGGCTTACGCCTCGACCGTTTCGTCCTCGGTCGCTCCTCCGGCGGCCACGCGGTCAATGTTGTCGGGCCGGAACCCGCCCCAGTGGTCGTGCTCAGAAACGACGATGACGGGGGCGGTGAGGTAGCCCAGCTCCTTGACGTATTCGAGGGCGTTGGCGTTCTCCGTCACGTCGACCACCTGGTACGCGAGGCCCTTGGCGTCCATCGCCTTGTACGTCATGCGGCACTGCATGCAGTCCGGCTTGCTGTAGACGGTAATCACGATCCCAACCCCCTCGGTTGCTTGCCCTACTCGAAAAGTATAGCCCCTCTTGCACTAATAGCACAAGGGGGGATTGTATTACTTTGTGGTGACTTCGACGCGTACGTGGTCGTGGTCGCACTCCCAGAAGCTCGAGAGCACGTCAGCCGTGATGCGGTCTGCGTCGACGCCGGTCGCGGCGGACTCGGGAAACGTGACGGTCACCGTGACCGTGTGCACGGGCTCGGGAGAGGACGGACCGTAACCGGCCCCTCCCCACTCGTACTGCCACGCGAACGCAACCGCACCCGCGGGGCCGTCGCCGTGGAGCTCGAACGCTGCGCGGTGCTCGTCGTCGGTGTGGCCCGGGCGGCGGGTGCAGCGCCACGGGGTGCCGTCAACGTCGTACGTGGACGCGTAGCACGTGGCCCCGTTGGGGTCGAGGTCGGCGGCGGGTGCGTCCGGGTCGACCTGATGGCCGATGGTGCTGGGGCGGCTGTAGGTGATGATCACGGCGGTTCTCCTAGGCTTGTGGGGTTCGGGGGCGGGCTCACCTGATCCGAGCCCGCCCCCGGGCGTTGCTAGTTGGCGGTTTCGGTCTCGTCCGTGTCGACGTCGTCGGGGTCGAGTACCGCGGCGATCTGGTGCACGGTGGCGAGGACTCGGGTGGCGGTGCCGCGGATCAACTCGACGTCGGCGTCTGCCCAACCGGCGACGTATCCAACGCTGTAGGCGCTGGTGTCGAAACCGACGAGGCCGGCGACGACGTAGGCGACGCTCTCGGCCTCGGTCTCCATGAGGCCGCGGTGCTCGGCGTACTCCGCGAGGTCGTCGACGTGCCCCATGAGGACGTGCGCGGTCTCGTGAATCATGGTCTTGGAGGCGTGCTCGGGGCTGAGGTGGGTCCCGATCACGACGCGGCGGCCCTCGGGGTCGCTGTAGCCGTTGCGGCCGCCGCTGAGGTCCTGGTGCTCGACCGTCCATCCCTCGGCCGCGAGGTAGGCGCTGAGGGCGTCGACGATGCCGTAGCCGTCGGCGCCGGTGAGGTCCTCGACGATGCTCGGATCGGTGGCACCGTCGACAAGATCGGTCTGTGCGATGTCGAACACGGAGAGGATGGGGAACCGGGCGACGCGCTTTTCTACCTCGTCGCCGTTCTCGTCCTCCTCGGTCACCTTCTTGGTGTTGTAGCCGAAGATCCGTACGGCCTTCTCGCCCTTGCGGACCTGACGGCCGAGGCCCTGCCACTTGCGGAACCCGGCGACGCGCGACGCGTCGGGGCGCTGACCGAGGATCAACAACACGTTGTTGAGGCTGTACGCGTGGAACGCGGACGCGAACGCGAGGAACGCCGTCCAACGGTCCGAGTCGCGGAGTGCTTCAACCTGCGTCGCGATCGACTCGTGGAGGGCGGCGGCCTGCGCCTTCTTCTCCTCGATGCTCCGGCGGGGCGCGGCGGCCTTCTTGGCGGGGCGGCGGGTCTTGGTGGTGGTGGTCATGGTTCCTGCTCCTGAGTCGATCGGTGATGATGGGGGCGCGGGAGGGGGCGATTACGGTTCGTCCCCTCCCGCGCTGAATCACTCCGCGGGGGGCGTGTAGGTCACGGTGTCGACGAAGGTCATGTAGGCCTCCCCCTCGATCACGACCGCGGATGCGAGGACGTACCCGCTTTCCGCTGCCCGTGCGAGTTCCGTCGCCCGCGCGTTGAGAACTGCCCCGCGCGTCTCGGCGGCGTTGTCGGCCTTGGGGACCACGTACCGCAGGACCTCGATCTGGTTTCGCATGTGCTCTTCCTCTCCCTCTCGTTTTTTTGCCGTGAAGGCGACTTGTCGCCGCTAGGACGAGCGGGTGGAGTGCAACCCGAAGGGCGGCGGGGGGAGAGAATTTCGCCGCGAAACAAGGGAGCTTGCGACCGCGTGCCGAAAATCTCGGAGGAGACGGCGGCTTGCCGCTTGCGCGGAGGCCGGACGTCCGTACGCTGCCGAAGGCTTCACGGCAAAAAAGAACGGGCCGAAGGCCCTACAGGGCCGGCGCAGCCGGCTCCACCCGGAGCGCAGCGACTCCCGGCCCCGGCCGGAAGCTCTGGACACTCCCCGCGCGCACGACCGGGCTCGAGAATTGCCGGCAGGCACAGAGAAGCCCCCGGGCGGTTCGGGGGGTGAACCAGCGCCGGGGGGCTGTCGTCGTCAACCGAGGAGGGGCCCCGATCGACGGCCTCTGCCAGCTTGGGGGGAAGCCGGCACCTCCACGGTACGCCGGGCATCCGACGTCGCCGGCACGAGCCAGCTCAGGCCGCGTCGATCGCGGCCGGCGTCGCCCGGTGCCGGACAGCGGCCCTCCACACCCATGCCTGGAACGGGCGGCCGTCGTCGAGACACCGGACGCACACGGCGTCCGGTGTCGGCGACACCGCCACGGCGTCGACGCGGGACTGGGTGCCGTCGTTCGCCGGCACCCAAGCACGCACGGGGCGGAGGCCGCTGCCCTCGACCGGGGCTCCGATCGCCTCGGGCGAGAGCGAGTACCGCGCCTCCTCGGGCGCGGTGTACCGATCCCGTCGACGACCACCCACGCACCGGATCGTACGAACCCGCGCCGACACCGCGGCCAGCGAGAGAATAGCGCCGTGATCGCCATGCAGACCGTCGTCGTTCGCTGCGACTTCCGTCCGTGCAGCGCCTTCATCGCACCGATGAACTTCCCCGGCGAGAGCATCGAGGGAGCCCGCATCGTCGCCAGGACGCACGGCTGGCTCACCGCCGACCACGGTGAGGGAGCGCACCGGCTCGGAGACTTCTGCCCCGAGCATGCGGCCGCGAACGCCGTCTGGCGGCAATAGACGGGCGCAGGCGGCGACATCCGTCGATGACGCCAGCCCGGGCCGACCGTGTATGTCCTTGTCCCCCTCTACCGACGCCGTCGCAGACGCCGTCGAGGAGCCTCCTTCAGCGCGTCCTCATACGCTCCGAGCCAAGTGAGTGCGGTCATCTTCCGAACATGCGCCGCGGCGGCGAGGCGAAGCACACGAACAACAGATACGACGATCACAGCTGCCTCCGCTGTCGGGATCAGAACCAACCAGCCATCCCAGTAGTCGCTTCGCAACAGTGAGAATGCGACACCTAGAACCGATATAAGTAGTGCCATGCCGGACAGCACCACTTCGGCACCATTGGCGGCATGTGTTCGCAGAACACCCAGCACCGCCATCCGGGTATCCGGGTCATCGTCGGTTTCCGAGACGAACCCGGCGACACCGGCCGCATCGAGCTTCGAGTCGGACCCCGTCGGCAGGAACGGCCGCGCCGCCACCATCACTCGGTCACTAACATACGGGACATTCTTGCTGTCTAAGAACGTTCCGTCCTTCTTCGATCGTGCCATCACACGCTCCTCTGCCACACTGGCTGTTCGACCACCACGCGATAGGAGCATTCTGTGGCACAGAAAATCACCACCACGCTCGTCGACGACCTCAACGGCGACACCATCGAAGACGGCAAGGGCCGCACCGTCACGTTTGGCTTCGATGGCGCACACTACGAAATCGACCTCACTGACGACAACGCCGACGCCCTGCGCGAAGCGTTCTCCGACTACGTCGCCGCCGCCCGAAAGGTCAGCGGCCGCTCCGGCCGCGCAGGCGCTGGTAGCAGCTCGAAGCGTGGCAACCCGGAGGAGCTCGCGAAGATTCGCGAGTGGGCCGCAGCGAACGGCCACGAGGTCTCCTCGCGTGGCCGAATCAGCCAGACCGTTCGCGACGCGTACAACGCCGCGAACTGACACCCACGAGCGCTCCCCCGATACGCTCCTCGTGAGCGTCCTCCACAGGGGCTCAGGCCGGACCATCACGACACTGACGGTCCGGCCACTCTGATTGTGAACGCCGATACGGCGCTCTTATGTCAACCGCCACTCCGCTCCCGTGCGTACCGAGCCGCTGCAGTAGTCCCAGGTCCGTCTGCTGCGGCCAGATCGGACCGACCACCGGAGCACCTGAGCGTGGTAGCGGGCGCGACCCCGCCAGCGCTGGCATCGAGCCCAGGGCCTCGTCGCTGAGTGCAACTCGCCCCTTATAATGCCCAGCTTTGCCAGCCAGCGTGTCGGTTGACCCCGATCACAGTGCCCATGTAAGTTTATTTTGACGTTTCTGATTCAATTGAACCCGCAAAGCGAGTCCTAATGGGCAACGAAAGAACGACCGACCAATTTGTCCGTGACATGCTCCGGGACATCGGTTTTGCGCGACCATGGGAGCAAAGTTGCTCCGATGCCCCTGCGTATATCTACGCCGCGCTTGGGGGTGCGTCGAAGTCGGGTGGTGCTGGACGAGGCAAGCCAGAGTTCGTCATTGAGTCGAGTGAGTTCATTGTCGTCGTCGAAGATAAGGCACGCTTCGAGGACTCGGTATCGCTCGACGAAGAGGGTCACGTCAAGCTCGATCCGGCCGCGCGAATCAAGTACGCACTGAACGGCGCGGTGCACTATGCAAAAACGTTCGCGGACAAGACCACCAAGAACGTTTTCGCCGTCGGAGTCGCAGGTACCGAGAGCCACTATGACATGACCGTCGCATTCGTTGCCCCCCGGGCCGAGCCGAAGGTGCTCGATAGCTTGGAGACTCTGACAACGTTCGCACCGGAGAATATCGACGAGTACCACCGGGTCGCGGTGCTGGGTGAGCTTCCCCGCGAGGAGCGCGAGGTTCGCGAGATCCGCAAGGTCGCCGGTGTCCTGCACGAGGGAATGCGCAACTACGCCTCACTGGAAAACGAGAACAAAGCGACGCTCGTTTCAGCGATCCTACTGGCGTTGAAGTACCGGCCGGAGCTGCTCGACGACCTGACCGGGGACCAGCGCAACGGGTACCGTGACGGAGAGAAGGTGTACAACGCGGCAAAGGAGTTCCTCGAGAGCCCCGAGGCCGACCTGGGGCCAAAACAGAAGATCGGCATAATGCTTGATCGCTTCTCATTCATCCGGCGACACGTTCTCCTCAACCGCCGGAATAAAGATCTCGGCAAAACCCCACTTCAGCACTTCACCGAGATTCTCGATCACGACGTCTTTGAGGTCGTGTCAGACCCTTCGCATTCGGCGTTTGATGTGCTGGGCAACTTTTATGGGGAATTCGTCAAATACGGTGGGTCGGATGGGAACTCGCTCGGTATCGTCCTCACACCGCACCACATCACCGATTTGATGGCTGAACTCATCGACGTGAACAGCAACGATGTTGTTCTCGACCCGACTGCGGGGTCGGGAGCATTCCTCATTGCGGCGATGCGTCGCATGTTCGACGAGGCAACTGATCGGTACGGCGTTGACAAGGCCGGACTCTACGACAAGCTCGACGAGATTAAGAAGTTCCAGTTGCACGGCGTAGAGCTCCAGGACAAGCTGTTCGCCGTCGGAACAACGAACATGATCCTGCGCGGCGATGGCAAGGCTAACTTCCAGCGTCACAATTTCTTTGACGTCACACGGGATGACTTCTTTCCGTATAATCCCGAGCGGCCGGGCCGCTTGGAACGGTTTACAAAGGTGCTGATGAATCCGCCTTACTCGCAGTCAAAGGACAAGACGACACGGCACCTGTCCGAGCTATCCTTCATCGAGCGTGCTCTCTCGCAGCTCGAGGTCCGGGGGCGTCTCGCAGCGATTGTGCCGCAGTCAGCCATGGTCGGAAAGACCAAGGAAGATAAGGCCCTCAAAGCGAAGATTATGAAGCACCACACCCTCGACGCAGTACTAACTATGAACCCCGACACGTTCCACGGCGTTGGCACCCACGCCGTCGTCGCGCTCTTCACCGCGGGCATGCCGCACACTTCGTCAAAGAAAACGACTTTCGTCGACTTCACGGACGACGGCTACAAAGTGCGCCAACACGTCGGGCTGGTTGACGACGGCCGAGCCGCTGACCGCCGCAAGCATGTACTCGAGGTCATTAAGGACGGCGTTCCTGACGATACCGCGTTCGTCGTGCGCTCAGAAGTCACAGCCACAGATGAATGGCATCACAGTTACTTCTACTTCAACGACCAGCCGCCAACCCGGGAGGATTTTTTCGGGACCGTAGCGGATTATCTCACCTGGCAGATCGACATGCACACGCACGGACAGGGACACCTCATCACGCCCGTCGTAACCCCTGAGGCCGAGGAAGTCGAGAAGGCATGAGCGTTTACGATGACCTTAATTTCGCGCCTCTGTTCATCACCGACGTATTCGCTACCTATCGACAAGCCCCCGCCTGGTTGAATACCAATCAAGTGGAGCCGGGGGAGCGTAGGTTTCCGCATGTGACAAACTCCGCTGCGGGGAACAGTGTCGCCGGGTTCATCCCTCGTCAGTCCGCCGGTCCGAACCCCGGGAACGCGATCACGATCGGGATTGATACACAGGTGGTCGCGTATCAGCCCGTGGCATTCTATGCGGCGACTAAAGTCTACGAACTTCGCTCACCACATTTGAACGCCCATAACGGGCTTGTCCTCGTGTCGCTGCTCCGCAGGGCCATCGACAAGTTCTCATGGGGTCACAAAGCGAGCGCTGAACGGCTACGCAAGACCCGCATCATGGTGCCAGTTACGACGAACGAGACCGGCGACCAAATGATCGACTGGGACGGCATGACGCGTCTTGGCGAAGAGCTACTGGCAAGCGCCGTCACATCTGTAAAAAATGCTCGTAGGAATGGTGACTTCGACGCAGAAGCCGAGCTTCCGGATCTACAGTTCGAGCCGATGTTCATCACCGACGTATTCGGATCGATGAAGGCGTCGACGGCGTGGTACGACAAGGCCAAGTTGCGCGCGACTGGCGAGGCCGCTTATCCATTTGTCTCGCGCACGAAGGCAAGCAACGGCGTGGATGGATTCATCTCGAAGCAGGAAAAAGCACCTGAACGCGGGAACGCAATCACGATTGGTTTGGATACGCAGACTGTCGCGTATCAGCCGGTACCATTTTATACGAGCCAAAACATTCAGATCCTGCGCCACCCTCGTCTGAACCAGGATGCAGCCCTGATGCTTGCCGCGTGCCTCCGCGAACAGATGGGGAAGTTCAGTTGGGGAGGGAACGGGGCCACTCTTGGCCGCCTCAAGAAGACCCGGATCATGGTTCCAGTGGTGTCGAGCTCACCCCTTGAGCGGGTCGTCGACTGGGACGGCATGACTCGATACGGTCGCATTGTTCGTGCACGCGCTGAACGGGACATGTCTGTCGTTGTGGGTGTTGACTGAGCTTTAAGATTCCCGTGCGAAGCCCTGGAAATTAGCAAGGTAATTCGGCTGCGCGGATGGTCGCGATCGGAGTTTTCCGCTCAGTGGGCGCGTTACGTCCGACCCGTTTCGCGCGTCGAATTGGGCGATCCGCCCGCGATGCGACGTCCCGCAAGCTGGCAGCTGTTCACGACCTCGCCATCGAGCCCGCGCGAAGCCGGCGTCCGCGATCGATCAAGTGCCCTAAGAAGCGTCTCCAGAGGCGGTTCGCTGTCAATTTAAGTGGTTGCCGTTCTGGGGTATACCTCAGCGCGACGGTAGACGAGGGCGAGATTTATGTCGTTCTAGGGTGGCGTCTCACCCTTTCGCTACAGGTCCGCGCGAGGGTCTAGATGCGGTGCAACGCAGACCATCGGTACTCCGGGTGAGGGTGCCCACCCCGCGTTCGAACCGCCGGCTAACGAGCCCACGGCACAGAGAGGACATCCGCACTTGTACCCGACCCGACACCATCGGCATCGACGACTGCAATCCCATCGGCGCCCACCAGCCCACACGTCATCGCAGGCCCCTGCCGCTGCACGGGCACGATCCCATCGGACGTTTCCGCAACGGCAATCAGCCGCACTCCGGACGGTGGACCTGTGAGCGGACGTGCCGCTACTCGCGTGAGCAACGGTGGTGCGGATGACCCGAGGAGTCCGGCGATCAGTGGCAGCCCGAGGGCGACGATGGCGGCCAGGGCTGCGAGAGGGTTACCCGGAAGCCCGAGGACGAGCACGCCATCCGCTCTTCGGGCGAGGACCGTTGGATGTCCTGGCCGCATCGCAACGCCCCGTACTGGGACGGCAGCACCCAGGACATCCAACACAGACACGAGGTGGTCGCCGTGTCCGTGACCGGTGCCTCCGGTCGAGATCACCAGGTCGACATCCTCCTGACGGAGGGCGTCACGGACAGCGGCCGCGTCGTCGGGGACATACGTGACGCTCGTGACGTCCATGCCCGCTCCTCTGAGGATCTCGGGGATCGACACCCCGAAGGCGTCCCGGACCTGGCCTGGTGCAGGTATGCCTTCCTGCACCACCTCGTCGCCAAGCAGGACGAGCGCGACGCGGGGTCGCCGGATCACCTGCACGGCATCGGTGCCCGTCGCGGCGGCCGCGGCGACAACCGCTGGCGTGACCCGGACACCGGCCCCGACAACGATGTCACCGACCTGGATCTCCTCTCCGGCGCGGCGGACATCCGCAAGTGCCGGAAGGAGCATGTCGACGCCGGCGGTGACGACGACGTCCTCGACGACGCGGCTGCGTTCACTGCGCAGCACTGCCGTGGCACCCTCTGGAACGGCTCCGCCGGTGGTGATCGCGCGGGCTGTCCCGACCATGAGGGGGTTCCCCGGCGCCTCTCCCATTCGCACGCTCCCGTCGAGCCGCCAGGGTCCGCTGCCGGCGACCACCCACCCGTCCATGGCTGCGGTGTCCGTCGGCGGGACCGATGTCCGAGCGTGGACGGGCGCGGCGAGCGTCCGGCCGTGCGCAGCCCGGAGCGGAACCGTCTCGGTTCTATTCGGATGCTCCGCCCCGAGTTGCCCGGCCGTCCGTCTGGCTTCGTGGAATGGGACGTTCACGGATGCTCCGGCGTCAGCTGTGTCACGGTCGCGACGGCTTCCGAGAACGGAACCCCGCGCCCGACCGCGATGCCGACGAGGTACGCGGTCAGCGGCGCGGCAGGACGAGCGACGGAGTGCGCCGCATGGCTCGCGAGGTCCAGCACTCCAGTGATGTCGACATCGGCCTGGTTCAGTCCGAGGGCGGGTGCAAGTTCCGCAACCCAGGCGTCAAGTTCGGGCGGATATGCCATCGCTGGTCCTCTCGCAGTCACGCGCCGCAGCGAGATCTGCGGTGGTGTCGATGTCAGCGGTCAGTGCTGCGGTCAGCGCTACCTCGACGAGCCGCAACGGTTGGAGCAGCGCCCGGACGGCGGCGCCTTCCAGCGAACCACGTTCGAGGGTCAGCGACCGGCAGGCCGACCAGAGCGTCTCGGTCCGGTATGCGGCCAGGAGGTACTGCCTCCGCCCGCCAGGATCCGTCCCGACCCAGCCGTCGACCGCCGGGTCCGTGGCGGCGACCAAGCGGAGCAGCGCCCGCACCGCGGGGACGACGGCCGGCAGGTCGGCGGCGAGGACGACGGTCAGGGGCGACGGGACACGATGGCCACGGATGGCCTGGAGGCCGGCACCGATCGCAGCGGCCGGTCCCCCGTACGGCGGGTCCTCGCAGACCTGCACCGTGCCTCCCGGAACCGACGTCCGCACCGGCCCGACCACCGCGACCGTCTGCGCGGACGCGACGGCCGCGACCGCGCGGTCGAGGAGCGTCGAGTGGCCCAAGACGATCGCCGGTTTGTCCGCACCGCCGAGGCGGCTCCCACGACCGCCGGCGAGGACGAGGGCATCGTGGACGGTCACCGTCGCGATCCGAGAAGCAGCCGGTTCAGCCCCCACCCGACGACGGTGATGAGCACGACGGCGCCGAGCATGTCGAGGACCGCCACCGGGGTGGCGAGGATGCCGAGCGCAACGATGAGCGTGGTCGCGCCGGCCGGCGGGTGCTGCATGCCGAGCAGGTGGAGCACGAGCGTCGTGACGGCCACGGCGACGACCGCGGCGAGGAGGTAGCGGGGGGTCAGCCCACCCGCCGGCGCCGACGGGGAGCCGACGAGTCCGAACGCGAGGTAGGCGCCATACCCGGCGGCTAGGCCCACGACGTGCCCCACGAGCGCGTTGCGGGGACGGGAGGACGGCTGGCGCGGCGCGCTGAAGAAGAGCATCACTGTCGGACCGAGGCTCGGGAACAGCCACGGTTGCCGAAGCACGAGCCCGACGACACCAGCGACAGCGAGCACGACCGCGCAGAGTACTGCGGAGTATGCGGCGCCACCGCCACGGCCGCTTCGCCACCATGCCAGCGGGCGCTCCGCGCCATTCTTGGCCCCGTCCGTCATGAGGCGATCACGAGTGCCTGCGGCG